>NZ_CFJNYH010000004.1:0-110350 GCF_984815275.1 Coprobacillus sp. | reverse complement strand
TAAGCAGAGATAGTATCTATAAACAATATACCACAACAATTGCTTAAAGTAAACACTCAAAAAGATTCCCCTACTTATATATTCATCATTTCTTTGCTATTTTTCTTCTATTATTTATAAAAAAGTGAATTTTATTTAATTGAGATGTGATCTTGACAAAGGCCAAACAAAAAGAAACTATTGTTGCCAATAGTTTCAAGAAATAACTTTTTCTGGATTTATAATTATTCTTGATAAAACAGAAATGAATCTTCATAAATAAGATCGGGAGATATAGATACAAAAACGTAATCAAACGCATTTTCATGAAAATATTTATCTATATTTCCATCATAATAACGTGGATCAATAATCTCAATCTCACTACATACTTGACTAAAGAATGTGATTAATGGTAATGAGTAAGAATCTTTATAAAATGCTACCTTCAATCCAGTAGGATTATTATTATTCACAATTTTTGCATAGCTACAATTATAATCCAAATAAGCGGCATAAAAATCATATTGTGGGCTTAGATAATCTTTTCTAATGTTTACAAAATAAGATGGGTTAATTAAGGTATCATCCATTCTTCCCTCTCGATGAGTCGTTTGACCATAATGATTCATATCATACACAAATGAAGTTTCATATTTTGGATATATGAGTGTAAAGTCCTCAACACCACTATATAGTTTACCCGTCTTTCGCCCTAATGAACCTATATAACTCTTCTTATATGTCATTTGATTGTAGTTGTTTATATCACGATAATAATACTCTGGATCTAAATTTAATGAATCCTTTTCATTTAAGTAATTAATGAGTTCATGAGTCGCTAAGAATGCAGACTCTATTTTCCAATGATGGTCTGTTTGATAAAAAATATCTTGAATAGATAAAGAACTTTTTTGAAAATATTCTCTATAATCTAAGACTTCAATCCCTTTATCTTTTAAACCTTGTACATATCTATCAGCTGTCTCATTATTAAATGAAGATGGATATCCATCTAAAGAAGCTGACTTCCCTTCTAAATATTTATCTGGAGGTACTAAAGTCACAAGTTGTCCATTATTATTCTCAACAGCATCTTGTAGACGTTTCATTCTTTCCACAATGATGGAGGTATCCCGTGGCTTAGTCTGCTGACTTGTTAAATATAACATGTTATCAGTACCTTTTATCACTTCAAAATTATTAAATTCTCTTTTTCCTAATACGGATTGTATAAATCCATAACTCTCTATGTATGAATTTTTTTGATAAAGATCATTATTCATTTTTGTTTCAATATCTTGGGTTGATATTGTTGATGTCAATTCTTCTTTTAAAAAAGGCCATGAATAGATACAATTTATAACTGAAAAAGTAACAAGACTAATGATAAAAATAACTGCAGTTATTTCTTTTTTTATAAAAAACTGTTTCATAGGGACCTCCTAAAAATGAAAATAAATAAAGGGATTGTATGTTCCCTTAATAATATAAGTGACTGAAACATAAAAGAGAAGCATAATAACAAGAGGATACATAATACTAAATAATTTTTCTAAATGATACCATTTCTTATAAACCAAAAAGTAATTTATTCTTTTAGCAATAGGAGTACTGAATATTATACCTGCAACAATAAAAATCCAAAACTCTTGAATAATCATTATTGTAGAAGAACATATCAAACCGATAGTTCGAAAGCCAAACATTTGTGATATATAAACACCTGCATCATATATATCTGGTGCTCTAAAAATAACCAATCCAATCGTAATAATAAATAAAGCATAGAAATGTTTCAATAAAGGATACTTTTTTCTTTTTTCAAAATGAATAAGTTTTTCAGCAAAGATAAATATGAAATTATATAACCCCCAAATAATAAAAGTCCAATTAGCTCCATGCCATAAACCTGTTAAACTCCAAACAACCAAAAGATTACGCACCATTATACTGCTATTGGCTACTCTAGAACCTCCCAATGGGAAATAAACATAATCTTTAAACCATGTTGATAATGAAATATGCCAGCGTCTCCAAAACTCTGATATAGATTTTGATATAAAGGGATAATTGAAATTCTCTTCAAACTCAAAGCCAAACATTAACCCTAATCCAATCGCCATGTCTGAATATCCACTAAAGTCATAGTAGAGTTGTAAACAATAGCAGATTGCTCCTATCCAAGCCAAAGTCACTGATATATCTAAATTTGCAGATGCTTTGAAACAATAATCCACAACAATGGCTAATGAATTAGATAATAAAACTTTTTTAGCTAACCCAACAATAAAACGACAGACTCCAACAGCAAACTTTCGCATATTGATTTTTCGATTTTCGATTTGATCTGCAATGCTTGTATATCTCACAATTGGTCCAGCAATAAGCTGAGCAAAGAATGCTATATACAATCCAACATATATAATATTTTTTTGTGCCTTTGCTTGTTGACGATAGATATCTATCACATATGATAGTGCTTGAAATGTAAAAAATGATATTCCAATCGGTAATATTATTGGCTGTAATGAATAAGAAAAACCAAAAAGATGACTCATTGTTGAAATAGTGAAATATAAATATTTAAAAACAAACAATAATCCAGTATTCAAAAGACATGCAATCATTAAATAAAACTTTTTTCTTTTAACTCGTTCATGATTTCTTTGAATAAGTAATCCTAAAATATAATTAAAAACAATTGAACATAATAACAAAAGAACATAATAAGGCTCTCCCCATGCATAGAAAAAGATACTAACAATAAATAAGAATATATTCTGTAATTTTCTTGAAAAAGATAATAAATAATTTATACAGAAAACAAAAGGAAGAAAATAAAACAAAAAGATTGTACTAGAAAATAACATTAATCTTTCTTCCTCCTTTTCATGAGATATGCGATAAAAACAAATGCACTTATCCCTAAAATCAAATATCTAACACTTTGAATAAAAAATGTATTGGTTAATAATTGAGGTAACGTTATTGGTTCAATCGAAGATTTCATTTGATACTTTTTAAAATCAGCATTTTGTCTAGACCATGAATAGCGAAGATGAATTTCTTTTTGATATTTTTTCTCTTGATAAGTTGAAGAAATTATTAAGGTCTGTTCAGTTGCTTCACTTGTGATAGTTAATAAACCATTATCATCTAATTGGATTCCTGGTAATGTGAATGTTTCAAATATATATCCCTCTAAAGTTTTGTATTGAGATATACTTTCTCCAGCATTAGGAATAAGAACCTCATCTGCACCTTGAATAGCTTCTTGAGCATGTAGATATGAAAATGTAAAGAGAATTGTTATGATGAGAGTGACTGATATAACTATTTTTTTCATTATTCCACCTAATAATATAACCTTTCATCGAATTCTTTTTCATCTTGTTTGATTTTATCTTTTTGCTTCTTGATCTGCATAAAATGTTCCTGTGACCAGTCATTTATTATTGTTTGAAACTCTGGATTTTTAACTAATGATAAATAATTAATCACTTTATACAATGTACCTTGTTCATATTCTTTCTTCCTTTCACACTGAAGAAAAAGATTATCATTCATTCTTATTTCTAAATAATTCTCTAAATGCTTACCTTCAATCAATAAATATTCATAGTTAAAGTTCTTACATATAACTTTCTGGAATGTGCTTGTTTCCAATATTTTATTTAACTCAAGTCTGGCGAGTTTTCTATTATATGTTATGCCTTTTTGAGTACGTCGAATAATATTATGGGATAACTCGTCAAAGAAACTATGGTTTTTGGATATCCTCGAAGGTAATGTTGGTTCTCTATCATATAGAAGATGAATATACTCCTGCTTCATTCCTGGCAAAAAGGAAGTTATTTCAACTCCATATTTCCATTGAGAATGACAACAAGATACATGTTTAATTTGACCTTTAAAAATAATATTATTGATTTGAAACTGTATTATTTGATCTGGAGATAAATAGTGTGGATAATCACAGACAAAAGATAATCCCATATCTGATAAATCTTTTGTAATGCACTGATTTTGAATACCTTCAACTTGAATTGGCAATTCTATTGAAAAACGTTCTGAATCTCTTAGATACTTTCTCCCTAACATAAAAAATATAGCCATTAACAAAGAATACATATTAACAACTGTCCAAAAGAAAACAATAATATAAGCATTCTCATTCCCTAAGAATATCTCTCTTATACAATTGATTAAAGAGATAAGACTTAATATAAATAAAAGGATATGTACAAGAGAATGTTTCAACTGATAGCTACTATCACTATCAACTTTCTCTTTACTTGTGACAGAGAATTTCCTTTGAGATATCCCAAATGTTTCAAGGAATACAGCCGGTAACAATGAGGGAAAAAGAATCGTATCATAGATATTACTTAATCGATTTGTTCTAATATTTTTAGAAAATTGTTTAATAGCATATTGATATACCAAATATTGTGGTAACCACCATAAAAGCAAGTCCAAAAACGAGCATTTCACAACCTGAATACCAAAAACAGCAAATAAAATTGGAGACAATATATACATAGCCCTTCTTAAAGGGGTATACCAATAGAGCAGAGATGAAAGATAACTGATTTTTTGTCCAATTGATAAACCTTTCCTTGTTAAGACATTGACTTTTCTTAATGTTTGTATACAACCACGAGCCCATCTTTCTCTTTGTTTAATCAAACTTTTCAAATCAGTCGGAGACAACCCTACTGCCAGAACATCTCTAATAGCATAACAAGTATATCCTTTCGCCTGAATTGAGATACCTGTGGCAAAATCTTCTGTAATAACACCCGTAAAAAAGCCTCCTATTTCATCTAATGCAGCTCTTGAAATGACAGTATTTGATCCACCATAAATTGCTGAGTTTGTTTTATTTCTAGCAAGTTGAACATCGCGATAAAAATAATCTTGTTCATTCGGAACATTCTGTTCTGAAAAAAGATTATATTGAAATAAATCAGGATTATAAAAGCATTGTGGAGATTGGATAAATCCAATTTTAATACTCTTTTTCTTTTCACGTCTTTGCCATTGATTATTAATATATTCATAGTCTGGTAAAAGAAAATAAGGAACAGTTTTCAAAAGAAAATCAGATAAAGGAATCATATCAGCATCAAAAGTTGCAACAAGTGGAGAATGCGTATGTTGTAAAGCATTATTCAAATTACCTGCCTTTGCATGTAAATGCTCTTCACGTGTGATATATCCTACTCCCATTCTTTGTGCCAATTCTTGAACTTCTTGACGATTGCCATCATCTAACAGATAAATATGAACCTTACTTTTATCTGGATACTCCATATATAGACACCCATTCACTGTTTTATATAATAATTCACAAGGTTCATTATAAGTAGCAATAAAGACATCAATATCTGGATAGTCTTCATCTTTTATTTTTGGCAACTCAGGAACAAGTTCCTCGCCCATTCCATAACAATGCTGAATGGTTTCAATAGCTCCAAGGGTTTCTGAAAAAAACAGCAGTAACCCAAATATACAATTCAAAATACCTAGCTCTAATGGTATAGTGAAAAGCGCTCGCCATATAATATATGTGAGCGTCGTTACAACAACCGCTATATATAAAAGTGTTGTTCGATTCATCTTTTTTTGAGTTTGTATATTTACCCACTCCTTCTATAAACGATATATGTCCTACTACGTACAAGGTTTATATTACCATATATTGGTATAAAAATTCAACCTATGATTCATAACTAACATATAAAGTATTGCCATGCTTTTCTATACAATACATGTATTTTTTTATGTAAAATAAAAAAGAAAGCATTTATCTGCCCTCTTCTACTGGTATTTCAAAATATTTCTCAAATGTCTTTGCAATACCATCATGATCTACAGTATCTGTAATCTCCGATGCTACTTTTTTGAGTTCATCAATAGCGTTTCCCATTGCTATACCATGCTGAACAAGTTGTAACATCTCAACATCATTAATACCATCGCCAAAAGCATAAGTATTTTCATATTCAATACCTAATTTCTTATAAAGATATTCACATGCTGTTCCTTTGGTAAATCCTTTGCAATAGACATCCATACGAATCAAACCTGTTTCATAAGGAACCATAGTGAACTCATTTTCTAATTCATGATAAGCTGACCACATGTCTTCTGCATTATCAAACAATACGCAGCAACTCACAGCCTCAATATCCTTTGCATCAAATTTTTCATAAACATTTTGAGGTCTTTCACTTGTTCCTTGGAACATTTCACGATGTTTAACGACAAGTTCATCGTCTAAACATGAACACCACTCTCCATTATGTCCATAAAACATACTGCGTCCATTATACTTTTGATAGATATCTAATTGTTTTTGAACTTGTTGATTATTAAAAAGTTCATCAATCAATATTTCTCCTTCAAAACGAATATAATGTCCATCACTACAAATATATCCATCAAATTCAATATCCTGTACACTCTGAGGAACCTCTCCTCTTGCCGTTGCAATCACTATCTTATGTCCTTGATTTTTAAATTCATTTAATGCATGTATTGTCTGATTTGTTGGATGCATCAATCCATTAGGAACATTGACTAATGTTCCATCAATATCAAAGAAAGCTATTTTTGTATCCATAATAAAAACCTCCTATGCCTATTATAAACAAAATTTTGATAATTTCTAAAAAATATCAAAATATGAAAAAAGGCAATTACTCATTACTTTTCATAGCACTATAGCCAATCCATACAGTCCATACATATGCACAGGTTTTTGGAATCATTAACATGCCTACTGCTGGAATTGTATCTGCAAACAAGACAACTGGAATATAAAATGCAAAACTCAAAACAATAGTTAACCACATATAACGAAAAGAATGATCATTCTTCTGTTGACTACTTTGAAAAAATAAAACGATAACTAACAATCCCAACAAGGCAAACGGAATATTTCGATAAATCCCCCAAGATAATGGTGCATGAGCACTTAGCCATTCATTTTGTGGGAACATACATAAAACAATACGAATGATTGCAAATATATATACTGCAAATGTTAATCCTTTATGTTCTGTCACCTGATAGCGAATTCTCCATACATAATATAAAATGACATAGAAAACAGTCATTGTAATAGAAGTTATCCATTTTCCAATTCCTAATGCCACTGTATAATCTTGTAAACCTGTTGTACATAGTGCTATAGCACGTGGAACCAAATGGAACGAATCACCTAACCCTAATAGTACTGCCATAATCCCAAATAAGAAATATTGTTTATTACCACGATTTCCTTTCATCATTAAAATTCCTAATGTGATAACAGTTGTTAAATAAACAATATCAAATAATGTTTCTACTATTGCCTGCATCTATTTTTCCTCCTTTATATTTAGATAAAATTGAACTAAAAATAATATTCCTGCACACAGCAAAGATACACCTAACCCTGTATAAAATACAGCGATAAATATATCTGGGACAAGATGAAAAGCTCTCAAACTTATACCCATTGTCATCATAAATGCCATAATACAAAATGCCTGAATATCAAAAAATCTGATAAATAATTGTAATTCTTCTTCATAGGATATAATTCTATTGGTATGTTTTTGTACCATTTTATAGAATACAAACTTCATAAAAATCCCAAATACCAATAAAGATAATATAAAATTAATAACACTTATGTATGGAGGATAAGCTTCAAGCCCTAATTTTAGGATATTAAAACCAGCAACTGCCCACACAAAACCAGCTATTAATAATAAATATTTCTTTTGAACTTTCATAATTCAACTCCAATCTGAACAATGTTCATTTTAAATCGTTTATAAACCCACTCATGTGGGCTAATAAATAACTTTTTTGATGATTTCAATTAAGACCTGACAAGATGCTTGGCGATGTGACAAAGCAGTTATCATATTTGAAAAAACAAATTCAATAAAATCTTCTTCTTTTAAAGAATCATCAAATATATGTCTTTTAACCAGATGATCTTGTCTTAATACAGTATGTAAGTTTTGATACATATGTTCAAAATATTTCAGCATTTCCTGTTTTCCTAATTCTTTATTTTCTTTCTCAAAAGCATCAGAATGAATAAAGAAAAAATCAGGATACTCCTTTGTTCCTCTTAACATTTGTTGATATAACCATTCTATACACTCTATGAAGTTCTTAAAACGCAAACAGTCATGTGTATTATGGAATATAATTAACCAAATAGATTCAACAGTAGCTGTTATAAGTTCTCCTTTAGAAGGAAAATAATTATAAATTGAACCAACTGCAACATTGCATTCTTTAGCAACATTACGCATATTTATTGCTTTTAACCCTTGGGTTGCAGCTATATTACGACTCACATCTAAGATTGCTTCTTTAGAGGTCACCACTTTATTCATCTTATCACCACCAAACTGAACAATGTTCATATTACAACTTTTTTATCTCATTGTCAAATTATAAATAGAAAAAGTTGACTTTCTAAAGTCAACTCTAAGAAATGATTATTACATATTAAAATAATAACTATTAGAAATCTGATCAATTTCAAATACTGCATCACTATTCTTTTTCTCATTCATAAAATCTTCATCTTGTAATAAATAAGAAAATAATAAATCAATAATAAATACAAAAGCCATCTGGTCAGTAAAAGCATCTTTATTTTTAATATATAATTTATCAGCACTTACAATTTTAACATCTGATACTTCTGCCATCTTTTGAGAATCATAACTTGTTATGACAATATTTCTCCCTGATTTTTGATTAATATTAGATAATGCATCTATCATGGCAGTTGAACACATTGTATTAAAGAAAGTTATAAAGACATCTTGACTTTGACATTTTGAACAATATAATTTCATTGAAGTCCAATCATTAATAATGATTGCATCAACCCCTATTGTTTTTAATTTTTGCTGTAAACATTTTCCAATATTTAAAGGGCTATGATTGTCAAAGATATAAATTTGACGACTTTCTTTTATATATTTAACAATTTGTATAAAACTCTCTTCTTTCATCATGGCAAATGTATTATCTAGAACTTTTTTATAATCAGAAAGCATTGATACAAATAAAGATTGTGGGGCATCAGTATGATCAGATTGGATATCTCGATAAAGACTTCCCTGCACCATAGCAATTTTAAAATCTTGAAACCCTTTATAACCTATCTTCTTACAGAATCTATTAATACTTGTTTCAGAAACACCCACTTCATTTGCAATATTAGTAATTGTATTATTGACAATAAATTCTGGATTCTTTAAAACAAAATTTGCAATCTCGTTTTCTCTTAATGTCATATCATTTCGTCTTGATGCAATATATGAAAAGACTGCTGGAATTTTATTATCATTCATTACATACCACTCCCCTTATTTTCTTTCTATATGCATACATTTGTATACATTATACAATACTTTCCTACTATTAATCTATAAAAATTAGAAATATTTAACATTATACACTTGTTGACTTTGTAAGATAATGAAATAAAGCACCTATTAAATTAGCATCATTATGATACTGACAAGTAAGAATAATTGGTCTCACATGCGCATGTGTAAAAGTTTTGAATATAACATCTAATCGTTGATTGATTTCATCAATCAGATCATCTCGCATACTAATTCCACCGCCAATGACAATTTTTTCAGGATCATATGCATACTGTAAATTATATATTCCATTAGCCATACTCCAATAATATTCATTTATATATTTTTCATAAATAGGATCATTATGATAATGATCAAAAATATCTTTAGCATCTAATAAATGAAAATCTATATTTTTTTCTTTAGCTATATCTTTTAAAATATTCACTGTTGATGCATCAGACCATGTTTTTATTGGTCTTTCATGTGCATCTAACTTAGAAATCATATAACCAAATTCACCACCATGGAGGTGAACACCTTTATGAATTTTTTTATTCTTCACAATTGCTCCACCAATGCCTGTTCCACTGACAATAAAACAACAATCATTCACATCACTAGCCGCACCTTTCCAGACTTCTGCCAAAGCTGCACAATTTGCATCATTCTCTATTTCAACTGGAATCTTAAACTTTTCTTCTAAATCTTTTTTTATGTTTGGACCGTGAATATAATCATAGGCACTTGAACCTCCAATCACTCCTGATTCACTATCAACTGCCCCTGGCATACTTAATGCAATTCCTTGAAGATGAAAGTCCTGATATTGATAATAAGCATTTGCAAAGACTTCATACATTTCCAGCAATGATAAAGGTGCTTTCACAGATTGTGTTTGAATAATATGTCCTTCTTCATCTAATAATCCGTATTTGATTGATGTTCCACCAACATCTATACATAAATAATGTTTCATTACTCTCTCCTTACCAAAAAGAGGTGTTGATAACACCTACTTCTTTCTTAAAATCCAAGCTCCTTGACTTATTAATAAATCTTGAAGTTGTTGAATATCAATACTTCTATAACCAACATTTTTTAAAGCAGCTAAATAAGCTGCAACACCTGCTGCCTGCCCCATTGTAAAACAATTAGGCATCACACGCAAAGCACTATTTATAAGACGATCAGAGCCAATAGTTCGACCTGCTACAATTAGATTTTCCATTCCCTGAGGCAATAAACTGCGATAAGAAATCCCATGAGATTCACCCTCTGGTAAATATTCCATCACCATTGTACTCTCCTTATTAGGTAAATGAACATCAATAAAGTAACAATTTCTAGCAATTTCATCTTCAAAACTTCTTCTCTTTTTAAAATCTTCAACACTCATCATATAGTCAGCAACAATCCTACGACTTTCTCTAATCCCCACCTGATCACCTGTTGAAATCAACTGTGCATTTTCAAATCCAGGTACATATTTTCTCAAAAAATCTGTATATACTTTAGCCAATTGACGACCTTTAATATTTCCTTTCGTTAATGAAATTGCATCTGTTCCATCAACGCCAAAGACATGACCAAAATTAAATGATGCAGTCGTATCTGTTAACCAAGAGAAAGATGAGACACGTTTTCTTCCTTCAGGAATATCGCCTTTCTCTTGTGCCAATGTAACAAGTTGAGAAAATTGATCATCATCTTGAGAAGCTATATAACTTAACGTTTTATCTTTATCAATACCTGATACAACAAAACACATTGTTCCAGGCTGAACTGTAGGATCATCTTGATCACCTTTTAGAGTAGGAACTCCAGCCATATATGCAATATCGGCATCTCCAGTTGCATCAATATAAGCCTTTGCTTTAATAATACTGCGTCCATTTTTATTAGCAATAACCAACCCTTTCATAAAACCATCTTCACATAAAACTTGTGTACACAATGTATGAAATAAAATCTCAACTCCACTTGATGTTAACATTTCATCACAAACACGTTTATACACTTCAGTATCAATTGTAACCCAGTCTAATTTATCCTTATTCATTCGTTGGCACTCAGCATTGCTTTGTTTCTTAACCTTATCTAATATCTCATAAGCAATTCCTTGGCTTACAATATGAACACCATCTGTATATGGACAAAAAGCAGGAATAGGCATAAATGCACCTGTTCCACCAGCAAAACCACGTTGTTCTATAAGCAATGTTTGTGCACCATTTCTACTGGCTGCAATTGCAGCACTTATCCCTGCTGCACCACCACCGATAACAACAACATCTACATCATAAATAACCTTGAGTTCTTCTTGAGGTATTAACATTTTTTATTCTCCTATTTCTCGACGCCATTGTTCTTGTAATGTTTGGAAACCATCTATAGTCATTTCTTTTTGATGAATGAGTAGTATATAATCATAAACGTTTGGGAGGTCATTTAAATGAAGCAGTTCTTTTGCAAAAGCATGTGCTGCTATTTCACAACTACTCATAACAGTAGAATGTAACTTTATTGGTCCTAAATGAAAACGAACAATGCGATCTAATCTTTCATTTGTGGGTTGTTGATCAATATATTCATAGAAATGAAAGAGCTCATGTGCTAAATGAATTTGAACAATATCTTCAAATGTTATTTGCTCATCAATATATTTTTGACTTGCCTCTAACATCTCGCATAGCGAATCCGTATACAAGATTATTTTTCTATAATCTTTTTTTAATTCAATTTGAGCTCGAAATTGAACTCCATAAAATTTTCCACTTTGCTTATTATAGGATATTTCAATATGATTTTTTTGACAGAGTTCTTCAACACTCAAATATTTATATGTTTTCGCTTTTTGTTTTCCTAATTTTAATGATTCATTAATATAATAGAGATAATTTTCTTTAGGTATTTTATGAAACAATAAATCATTCTTAAGGGTTCCATAAGCTAACAGTTGATCATCCACATGAGTCCATTCAATCACTTTTCATTTCTCCTTTCTATTGATATGCAACAGCTATAATCTGGTCATCTTCTAAAACAAATTCTAACTCTACTTCCATAATTGATAAAATTTGTTGAAGAGATTGTATCCCAGTTAAATCTAACATTTTTTCTTTATAAAACAAGAATAATTTAGGTATTGTATCATTCGCATCTGAATAAACTGTATAATCATTCATAAAATCTATAAAATCACTCTGAATTGCTGATTTAGGAAAAACGAGATAATAAGCACCTTCTTTTCGTAAACGTGCAACACCTTCTCTATCTAAGACACAGAGACGATTCATATTTTTTTTCATCAAGCCAAATAAACTCTTTTTTTCTATTGGTGCATTAAAGAGATTCCATCTAGCTACATTCTGAATAAATTGCATAGAATCTGTATCAATATTCATAGCTTCACTAGCTTTTTTGGTCATTTGTTCTATGGTTAAAGCTGCTTGATTTAAGTCTTTAGAACGCATTTCTGTTGAACCAGTTGCTATGGCAGAAAGAATATTCTTTTGTGCATCAATTTCAATCATAACATCAACTGTATCTTCATTTGCACCTGATTTAACAATTTTTTCAATAACTTCTGCTCTTATTTTTTTTATATCTTCATCAGTTGGGTTGACAACAGTTTTTTCTATCTGTTCTCTAACCATTGCTAAAGCTACTCCTATAGTTGAAATATAAGGAGCATTTTTAGCAATCTGTACTTTATGCCCAGATATTTTTCCTAATGCATATGTTAAAACAGATGCACTTCCACCGCCTCCAACGAGAGTTACATAATTCCTATCCAATTCATATTCATCAATTAACATATTGACAACTGTCATAACTTTTTCACAAGCAATTTTGATAACTTGTTGAGCAGCTTCTTCAGCAGTCATACCACAATAATTGCCTAATGCATTCCAAGCTTTATAATTCGCTTCTTTATGACCATAAGCATAATCACCTTCAGGAACATAACCTAATAAATTAGCAGCACCTGCTAATGTAAATGAATATTCTTGACCTGTTTCGCTTACAACAATAGCATGATCTTTTGAATCTCCTTCTTTTGGTGAAATAAATTGAATTGTTGGATTAACTAAATTTTTGGCATCTGTAAAACATTCATACTCTTTTCCAGCTATGTGAGCACTTCTTGGTCCAACGTCTACAATTTGAGCATCTTTCACAATAACCATACTACCACCAGCAATCCCCAATGTTCTGACATCAAGTGATTGTAAATAAGTATGATGTCCACCAACTTGAGCATTTTTAATCATAACTTTTCCATCTTTAATAACAGAAATATCTACACTTGTTCCACCAACTTCAAAGAAGATACCATCAGTGACTTTCTCATACATGAGTGCTCCTGCAACTCCTGCTGCCAATCCTGACAACATTGTTAAAATAGGACGTTTTCTAACCTCATCAATACTCATAACACCACCATCACAGCGCATAATCATTAATTGTGTTTGAATATTTGCATCTTTTACTGCCTGTTCTGTCATATTTGCTGTTTCCATCATCTTTGGAATTAAACTTGCATTAACAACAGCTGTTCTGGTTCTGACCTTAAGTCCATAAAGTTGTGAAATCTCATGTCCACCAGTCGCAAACATTTCTTTTTGATTCGCTTTTTCTATTACCTTTAACTCATTGGTAGGATCATCAACACTATAAGCCTCAGAAGCAACAATGACTTCTGCTCCTTCTGATTTTAATTCTTCAATTGATTGCTCAATAAGAGCTTCATTTAACTTCTTTGAGTCTACAAAACGATTATAAACTTTTAAAAATTTTCCTTGTGCTAACTCAATATCTTCTGTATGTGTTCCACTCTTAGCAGTACTGCTATCAATACCAGTTCCCATTCCAAGAACTCCTACTTTTGCAACATCACCTTCTAATAGCGCATTTGTTGCCTGTGTTGTTCCATGGGCTATAAAGTTAACATCAAGAGGTGAAATGTTATTATCTTGTAAAATTTCATTGATGATATTAACGATACCTGTGGCAACTCCACCAACTGCATCATGTGTTGTTGGTATTTTCTTTTTTGCAATAATTTCATAGGTATCATTGTCAATAACAACCGCATCGGTGAATGTTCCACCTACGTCTATACCAATTCTTACTTTTTTACTCATTTCTTATTTCCTTCCTATTTTTTAAAAGAACTGGAAGCTAGCAATTGTTAGTGAAACAATAACAGCTGCAACTGTCCATAAAATAGTTCCTTTTGTTAAATCATTAACTTCTGTCTTTGTAAAGTCTGCTGACCATACATTATGTGTATTTGTTGGATCACATGTCCCTTGAACCATTCCTTCAACTCTCAATGCAACCATTGCAGCCATTGGATTCATTCCAGATGCAACTAAGATAGCACCAATTCCACTTCCGAGTCCCCACATATTCATAGGTCCACGATATAAAGCCAGTGGTGCTAAAACAGTAAAAATCAATACATAAGCAATAGGTGAAGTTGGAATAATCATCTTAATAACAGGTTGAATAATTGTTGCAACTTGTGGAGCCATAACAGCATTTAATAAAATACCAATTCCAATCATCAATCCCATTGCACCTGCAACATCTTTTAAACCTTCAACAAATGAAGCTGAAATAACTTGTAGTGGTTTTCTTGGCAATGTTAATAATAAAGCAACTGCAATTCCAATAATAACTGCTGGAACAATTGATAAATTCATCGTAAAAACTAAAACAACTGGAACAATTGGGCTTAATAATGCCAATGGATTTACATTTTTTTGTCCACGTGCACCATCACCTGTAGGCATAGCCCATGATTTCTTTAAAATACTTTTTCCTTTGACATGGTAAAGTATAAATGCTAAATATGCAACAATCATCGGTACCATAATTAATAAGTTTGTTGATAAAATCTTTTGAATATCTAAATTGAATAAATCTACATACATAGCTAAACCTGAAACATTTAATGTTCCTCCAGTCGTATTCGCTAATAATAAGATTGAAGCACTTGCAAAAGGACTTATTCCTGCTGTTAACATGATTGGAATAATAATTGTACCAACTAAGATAACCATTCCTAAGCCATTTGAACCTGCAAAGATAACTGATGCAGCTACATATAAAACCAATGCAATAATTAAAGGCTTATCACCAGCCAATTCAGCTGCCTTTTTAATAATACCTTTCACTATCCCAACACGATTTAAAACCTGTCCAAAAAATGAACCAAATACCAAACCAGCAATAGCTGAACTTAATCTCATTGCTCCTTGTTCTAAAACATTATTAGCAATTGTATAAGTCTCTGGATTATTTGAAATCAAAGGGACTCCAGCTACCAATGCAATTAAAATTCCCATTAAAGGCAATGCTATAATTGTCTGCATTTTCTTTGTCATCATTAAAGCTGCAAATGCAAAGAAAATAACTAAAATCAAAATTCCTTGTACCATCTTACTTCTCCTTTATATTTAAATATGCATTTTGTTTTAATAATTCTTTTTGTATCAAATGAACATTAATTTCATCTGGATATTGATTATATCTTGCTGATAAAGCTGCAGCAATACCAACACTATGTCCAATTGCCCCCACCGTTGGTGTTGTACGAATCGCTGCTTGTGCTTCAAAAGTTGCACTCACACATCTCCCCGTTACCAATAAATTGTGAATAACTGGATTAATAACTATTCTATAAGGAATAGAATAATACTTTCCATCTTGTAATCTTTGATGATATGTTCCTTCTCCA
Organism: Coprobacillus sp.; assembly: GCF_984815275.1. Taxonomy (NCBI): domain Bacteria; kingdom Bacillati; phylum Bacillota; class Erysipelotrichia; order Erysipelotrichales; family Coprobacillaceae; genus Coprobacillus; species Coprobacillus sp. The sequence continues at coordinate 94,222 of NZ_CFJNYH010000004.1, read as the reverse complement.
TCAGGACTATGTACATCAATAGGATATGCTGAATGGGCAATCACATCATCAAATATTTTCGCCAGAAGAATATCTTCTGAAGTGAATTGATAATATCCTTTGATTTGTCTTGATTCTCGAACGCCAATACTTGGGCCCGTAGAGATCATATGAATATTCTGAAAACCTTCTAAATCACTTTTCATGAACTTTTCTAACTCTTGGCATTGCTTTCTACCCTCAATTTCTGCTAAACTAAGACTGTAAGGATCATTTGGATCACAATCTCGTATTCTTGTCGTATTCACAATGAACTCACCAGGTTCATTTGTTTCAAAAAGCAATACATCTTCGCGTTGAATATGAATTCTACCTTCTTGTTTTGCACATTCAAATTCCTTTTCAAAACCAATAACAGATAGCCTTGGAACTTTTGTTATGGTTGAAATATCATTGTGCATACGCTTGAAGTTATCAGGATGTGTTTGAATGTAGTGGACGAGCTTTTCTCTATTCACTCCATTAATTTTCATATTTAATGTCATAGGTTGTGTCTTATGATCTTTTTTTCTACCAACATCACAGGGAACACCAGATTTATATGCCAAATCTGCATCTCCAGTTCCATCAATATAGACACGGCCAGCAATTCTTTCTAATCCTGCTTTATGGCAAACAGTTACACTTTGAATACATCCATCCATAACTTCTACATCCGCCAGCATAGCATGATAAAGAATTTTTCCCTGACTTTCTAAATACATCGTTTCTAATTCATACTTCATTGCTTCACTATCAAAAGGTGTTACTGAATATGTGTAATTTGTAGAGTCATAAATATGACCTACTGATTTGTCTTTTGCTTGTAAACGTTCAATTAATTCACCAGTAATACCTTTAATAATTTGTTGTTCATTAACATGAAAAGTCATCATCGGCCCTACACCTGCAGATGTTAAAGCACCACCTAAATAACCATTCTTTTCAATAATGAGAGTTGAAGCTCCTGTTCTTGCAGCCGCTATCGCAGCGATAGTCCCAGAAAATCCTCCTCCCATAATAACAACATCATAAATTATTTTCCTCACCCTCCTTTGCAACCGTTTACAACCATTATTATAAATATCATTTTCATAAATGTAAATAGTTTTAGAATATTTTTTTCATTATTTTCTGAAAATATTGGATATTTATAGTTTTAATATATAATATTTCAATAAAAAAGAAGTCAATTATTCATCATTTTGACAAATTATGACTTCTTTTTCTTATACCATTTTCTTTAATTCACTTAATAATTCTAAAGCATGAGGTAACCAATGTCCAACTGTTGGAAACATAATGACAATTTCATTTTTCATATACTTCAATTGTGGTTTTGTAAATAACCTATGAACAAGTTCAAATAAAACATCTCCTTGAATATGAGCAGAGAATTCAGATGTTAACATAATCTGGATGTTTTCTCCTGTATCCTTGACCACATCAATAAATGGTTCTGTACATAAAATCTCATACTTACGTTTCAATACAATATTATTAACTTCTCTTGGTAATGTCCCATACAAATCTTTTAAATCACTTTCTAATGATTGAATTTGAGAAAGATGCTGAGCTTTATAAATCCTTTGATAAAGATTCAATTTCTCTATATCACTCTCAACGTAGTTTTCAGGAATATAACCCTCAATATTAATATTTTGAATTGGAACTTCTTTTTCTTCAGGTTTTTCACCTGTCTTTTCGTCTATTGCTTCTTGCAAGATTTTCATATACATATCAAATCCCACACTATCAATAAATCCTGCCTGTTCCCCACCAAGAATATCTCCCGAACCACGTATAGATAAATCTCGCATAGCAATCTTATAACCACTCCCTAATTGTGCAAACTCTTTAATTGCTTTTAAACGCTTTGATGCTTCCTCATTCATTTGCTTGTTTTTAGCATATAATAAATATGCATATGCAACCCGTTCACTTCGACCTACACGACCTTTTATTTGATAGAGTTGTGATAATCCGAATCTATCGGCGTCTTCAATAATAATCGTATTAGCATTAGGAATATCAATACCTGTCTCAATAATTGTTGTACATACTAAAACATCATATTCTTTATCTACAAAGGCTTGCATAACATCCTCTAATTGTTCTTTATTCATCTTCCCATGACCAATGCCTACTTTCGCTTCTGGTACCATGCGAGCAATATGATTAGCAACTGATTCAATATTTGATGTTTTGTTATAGAGATAGAAGACTTGTCCTTTTCTTCCTAACTCTCTTTCAATAACTTGCTTGATTAACTGCTCACTTTTTTCCATAACATATGTTTGAACAGGTAATCTATTAAGTGGTGGTGTTTCAATTTGTGATAAACCTCTAATACCCATAAGTGACATTTGTAAAGTCCTTGGAATTGGAGTTGCAGTTAAAGTTAAAACATCGATTGTTTCTCTCAACTGTTTAATTTGTTCTTTTTGTCTTACACCAAATCTTTGTTCCTCATCAATACATAATAAGCCCAAATCCTTGAATACAACATCTTTTGATAAGATTCTATGTGTTCCTACTAAAAGATCGATTTTTCCATTTTTTAAATCTTCAAAAATAACTTTTTTTTGTTTCAATGTTGTAAAACGATTTAATAAAGCAATTCGAACTGGGAAATTTTCAAATCGTTTGATCATTGTATGATAATGTTGAGCGGAAAGAATTGTTGTGGGACATAAGAAAGCCACTTGTTTATTTGCAAGAATTGCCTTAAAACACGCACGTAATGCGACTTCCGTTTTTCCAAATCCTACATCCCCACATAAAAGACGATCCATTGGTCTTGGAAGTTCCATATCTGCTTTAATTTCTTTGACTGCTTCTTGTTGATCAGGAGTTAACTCATACCCAAAGCATTCTTCAAATTGAATCTGTAATGCATCATCTTTAGGATAAGCAAATCCAGCCTGTTTCATTCTTGCTGCATAAAGTTCAATAAGTTTATCAGCTAAATCATCAACCTTCTTACGAACACGTTGTTTTGTTTTTTGCCATTCGGAACTATTCAGAGAATGAATCTTAGGAGATTTTCCATCACGTGAAGCATATTTTCGAACCAATTTAAAGTTCTCTACTGGAATATATAAAGTATCATTACCTTTATATGCTATATACAGGTAATCTTTCTTTGCCCCTTTTGTTTCCAAAGTTTTAATACCCATATATTGTCCAATACCATGTGTATCATGAACAACATAATCACCAATATTTAATTCTGTATAATCATTAATGATTTTTGCATCTTTATATTTAATATAACCTTTCTTTTTCTGGGAATTAACTTTAAATAATTCCGTCTCTGTTAACAAAACAATATGTTCTTCATAGAAATCCATACCAGTTTTAAATGAACCCATATAAATATTAACACCATTGTAGATATTTTCATCATTTCCTACCATAGTATATGGGATAGCATTTTGATCTAATAACTCAATCATCATTTGTATTTGATGACTATTATCTAGACACATTAATACTTTGTTTTGAATTAAATAATCTTTAATCTGCTGAACCAATTGTTTTTCATTAAGTAAAGAGAGTTGAACTTCTCTTGTTAAAAAAGAAATTTGTTTATCATTTGTTCTAAAATCAAGAAAGTCAATTTGTTTTTGAGATAATAAAGGTATGATTTCCTGATAAAGAATCAAACCTTTTATCATTTTTCCAACACCTTGTAACTCGTGAGTATAATAAAATGTTTCTTCAACATATTGTTTGTAAACATTTGTAATTTTTTCATAGCTAGAGGTCATCAAAAGAACATGATCAAAATATGAAGATAGTGTTGTTGTTGAAGAAAATAAACTTAAATACTGATATAAACGAGTTGAATAATCATGGCCCTTTAATGCTTCTATATCAATAGAAATTTCTTCCTCTAAATTCTCTTTATACTCTTCACATTCTGTTTTATCTTTCAATGTTTCAATAACTTTTATAGCCTCTGGAATTTCCTCTTCTCTATAGAGAAGATCTGTTGCAGGCAAAATGGTCACTTCTTGAACTTTTTCTAGTGACCTCTGAGTATTTTTATCAAAGAATCTTAAACTTTCGATTTCATCATCAAAGAATTCAATACGAATTGGATTATCATATTGAATAGAATAAACATCAATAACACCACCACGTTTAGAATAATAAAAAGGTTCATCAACCCTTTGAATCATTTGATATCCACTATGTACTAAACGTTGACGTAACTCAATAGGTTCTATAACCATACCAGTTTTTAAAGACAAAGTATTCTCCATAAACAAATCACGATTAGGAATATGACGTATAACACTATGTGTATGACAGATAACGACCATATCTTGAGATTTACATAATGCTGCTAAAGCATTAATTCTTTCTCCCATGATTTCTTGGGAAGATGCAAGTGCCTCTATTCGCAAAGATTCATCACATGGAAAAAAAGCAACTTTGTTTTTTAGAATAGGATATAGTTCCTGATATAACAATTGAGCTTGGTATAAACTCTCTTTGACAATCAGCATTGGCCTTTCAGAACTGAAAAAAGCACTAGCAATGAGGATTGCCTCATCACTAGCGTGGGATACCACTATCTCGCCTTTTCCCTTCATTAAAGCAAGATAAGCTGGATTATCTTTTAATATTTGAATAATCTTTTTCATTTTTATCTCCTCTAATTATATACATTCATAGCAGCAACAAAACCTTTATTCAAGTATGTCTCAATAGCTTTGACTGCATCTTCAACTCCTTGATCAATCAGGGGCTGCTCATCTTTTTGAAAACGCCCTAAAACATAGTCGACAACCTTGATTCGAGGATGTTTATCAATACCTACACGAATACGCTGAAATGACTGTGTTCCAACATGGGCAATAATGCTTTTAACTCCATTATGTCCCCCAGCACTACCACTTTGTCTTAAACGCAATTTTCCTACTGGCATATCCATATCATCATAAACCACAAGTAAATCCTCAACATCAATCTTAAAATAATCCATAACTTGACGCACTGACTCTCCTGAATTATTCATATATGTCATAGGTTTCAACAAAATAACATCTTCCCCATGATATTTAAACTTAACATATTCACCTTTGAACTTTGTTGTAGAAATAGAAACATTCATCACATCAGACAAACGATCCATTACCATAAATCCAACATTATGTCTTGTATTTTCATAATCCTTACCAGGATTACCTAAACCAACAATTAATTTCATAAAAACTCCTATCTGACAAGTATAGCCATACAAACTCCATCTATACTTAATTTTCCATCAATTATTTTCCCTTTTTCAGTATGATGCAATACTGTATAACCATCTTCAACATCAACTTCTACTGAATCAGTCGAAGCATTAAAATAAACAATAATATCTTGATATTCTCCATCATCTTGATGTAATTTATATTGTATCATACGATGATCAATATTTTCTAATTGAACATTTGCTCGTATCATATCATAATCTGCATATCTAAAACAAGGATTATTCTTTCTTAAATGAATTAAAAACTGCACAAATTGTACTGTGTCTATTTCAAAATCCTTACGATTCCAATCAAGAGCATTAACCTGATCACCAGCATTGTAAGTATTTTGCAAACCACCTTTTGTTCTAAAGAACTCCTGACCACTATGAATAAAAGGAATACCTTGAGACAAAATGACAGCAGCTAATAATAATCTTAAACGCTTCTTCTTTGTTTCTTCATCTTCATCATAATTAGAAATCTGGAATTTATCATAACAAGTTGCATTATCGTGACATTCTACATAATTAATAGACTGTGAGATATATTCAAACATATCAAGATTACAAATCGCTTTCATAGCATCATTCGTCTTATATGTATCACCAGAAAAATATCCTTTTGTTTCCATTTGATTTGTTCCTCTTAAAGTATCTCTAAAGAAATCATTAAAGAATCCAATATGAGGAACTTTTCTATTATTTTGTATTGTTGTTCTTTTGTCTTCTGCTAAAGCTGTCATCATATTCCAGCCTTCTCCATAAATAAGAAATGAAGAATCTAGCGCTTTTCCCTGGGCATCTATAAGCTTCATTGTTTCAATATCTATAAGTCCCATAAGATCGAATCTAAAACCATCAACACCATACAAAACTTGCCATCGTTTACACATATCTAGAATATATTTACGACACATCTTTGCTGTTGTATTCAAATCATTTCCACACCATGATCCATTAGACAAACTGCCATCATCATTTCTTCTAAAGAAATAGTGTGGAACTGTTTTTTCTAAAGCATTCATGTTGACATCATGCATATGATTATACACAACATCTAGCACAACTCTCATTCCTCTTGAATGAATGAATTCAATCATTTGTTGTGCCTCATAGACACGTTTATACCCATCATTAGGGTCTGTTACATAACTTCCTTCTGTTACATTATATTGAGCAGGATCATAACCCCAATTGTATAATTCTGATGGGTTTTTCTCATCTACAGTTGCAAAATCATTAATAGGCATTAATTGTATATGAGTGACACCTAAACATGATAAATAATCTAAACCTGTAGGATTGCCACTGTCAGTTGATGTATGCGGCTCTGTAAATGCAGCAAATTTTCCTTTGTTCTTCATACCACTTGTAGAAGACATTGAAAAATCTCTAACACTTGTCTCATAAATAATTGCATCTGTTTTATGCTCAAGTGGTGGCAATTGATGTGGTGGCATAGATAATTTTTGTAAATCAACAATAATATTTGTCCGCCCATTTGATGATGCTGCATATGCATAAGGATCCATTGAGATATCATAATTTCCAGCATGTTTAATGAGATAAAAATAATGAGCATTTTCTAAATCCTCTTCAACAGTATAGCTATAAACACCTTTTAATCCTCTTACCATTGGATAAAGAAAATCTTTTCCATCCTTGATAATCTTTAAAATGACACCAGTTGATAGTGGTGCCCATACCTTAAAAGTTGTTTTTTCTCTTGTATAACAATTTCCTAAATCATCACCTTCATAAAAATAAAGTTCATCAAATTCTTTACACATAGAAAGATATGAAAAATCTAAAAAGCATGTCAATCCATAAGCATCAACGATCTTATAGACTCTTCCCATATGAAATGAAACATGAAAAGCATATTTTTGAAAATCAGGATCATCACTACTATCTAATGCATCTCCTGTTAAAAGAATTAATTCATCAGATTCTAAATCTTTTAAATAAAATTTACTACTTATTCCATTATAATAATTCTTAGAGAGATAAACTCTTATTTCATTAAAATTTATAGCGATAGCTTTCATTCTTATTGCATTAGGTTCCATATTTATATTCCTTTCTCAAACTAAAAAAGCGAGATAAAGCGAACACTTTTCCTCTATGTATAGAGTATAACATAAACTATCTTAAAAAACTATCAAAGTTTGTCAAACTAAAAACTCCTAAAAAATAAAATGACCTATATATAAAATATAAGTCATTTCTGTAGTTCTTTAATCATTTAATAAAATGATTTGTATGAAATTTTTTGACATTCACATTTATTAAAGTATTGGAATGCTTAAAAAACATTATGATTAAAATACCTTATTTATAACTTTTCTTTGAAAATCTTCATGTATTATCAATTTCCTTTCTATCTTTAAATGTTCTTCTGTACATACTTATAACCAACTCAAAGGACTAACCTCATATTTATAGACAATCTGTTCATCTAAAACAGCCATCTTACCTTGTTTAAACTCTTTTCCTATTCCCTCACCTATCTTAGATTCTGCCCATAAATCTATCCCTTTGTATCACTTTATAATAGATATACTCCTCTTAGAGATGTTCAAAATTCCTTATCGGATTTCCCGTAAAGAAACCTATTTTTATTTTTCACATACATTATACTTCAAATTGAATATATGTGTAATAAGCAAACAATTCATAAATATAAAAAAGATCTAAAACTATCTCAATGATAATATTAGATCTTTTAATATTTTTATTCTATGAAAGTGTGCTCGTCTTTTAACGTTTCACTCTATCTAGTTTCCAAATATCAGATACATATTCTTCAATTGTACGATCTGAAGAGAAATATCCAGACTGAGCAATATTAACTAAACACATTTTTGACCATTTAGCACGGTCACGATAATATGCATCAATCAATTCATGTGCTTTGACATACTCTTCAAAATCAGCAAATAAGAAATATTCATCATTTCTATTCATTAATTCATCAAAAATCATTCTAAATTCTTCTCTAGATTCATGGAATGTTCCATCAACAAGTGAATCCACAACACGTTTAATATGTGGATTATTATTATAATAATCCCATGCATTGTATTGTCCATGTTGTCTCAATGTTTCAACTTCATTATCTTTTAATCCAAAGATAATAATATTGTCATCTCCAACACGTTCAGCCATTTCAACATTTGCACCATCTAATGTTCCTATCGTAACTGCTCCATTCATCATGAATTTCATATTACCAGTACCACTTGCTTCTTTTCCAGCAGTTGAAATTTGTTCAGAAACATCTGCAGCTGGCATGATTTTCTCAGCAATTGTAACTCCATAGTTTTCAATAAAGACAACCTTTAAGTAATCACTCGTCTCTGGATCATTGTTTACAATATCAGCTACACTGTTAATCAATTTAATAACCTTTTTAGCAAAGTAATAGGCAGGAGCAGCTTTAGCACCAAAGATAAATGTTCTTGGATAAATTCTAAATTCAGGATTAACTTTCATTTCTTGATATAAGTAAATCACATGCATGATATTTAACAATTGTCGTTTATAAGCATGTAATCTCTTCACCTGAATATCAAAAATACTATTTGTATCTATACGAATTCCATTATGTTTATAGATATAATCAGCTAAAACTTGCTTTCTTTGTTGTTTCACATTATAGAATTTACCTTGGACAATTGAATCATCAACATATTCCATTAATTTTTCTAATTGTTCAGGATGCTTTAACCAATCAGTTCCAATTGTTTCATTTAACAATGCAGACAATTCTGGATTGGAATAAGCTAACCATCTTCTATGAGTAATACCATTTGTTTTATTATTAAATTTATTTGGATATAAGAAATTAAAATCTTTCATCTCTTGTTCCTTAAGAATTTGTGAATGTAGTCTAGCTACACCATTTACACTGAAGCTTCCAGCAATCGCTAAGTGAGCCATATAAACTTGTCCATCTTTAATAATCATAACTCTATTTAATAAGTCATCATCATGATCACTGACCTGTTTAACATAGCCAATAAATCTACGATTAATTTCCTCAATAATCTGATAAATTCTTGGTAATAATGATTCCATTGTAGATACAGGCCATTTTTCTAAAGCTTCAGCCAATATAGTATGATTTGTATAAGCACATGTGTGTGATGTAATATGCCATGCTTCATCCCACTCCATATCATATTCATCAACCAAAATTCTCATTAATTCTGGAATAGCTAAAACAGGGTGTGTATCATTTAACTGAATAACATTTTTTTCATGAAAATTACTTAACGAAGGATAAACCCTCAAATGATTTTTAATAATTGCACGAATACCTGCTGATACAAAGAAATATTGTTGTTTTAAACGCAATGTACGACCCGCCAATGTAGAATCATCAGGATAAAGTGTTTGACAAATATCACGCACTTCCTGAGCATATTGTCTAAAATCTTTATTTGAAGGAATCTCTTCACTTGGTTCAGCATGCCATAAACGAAGTGTATTTGTGACTGTTGTATCATTTCCAACAATAGGCATATCATATGGAACAGCACGAACGCATTCAGCATCTACATGTTCCCATTTTCCAGTTTCTTCATTCCAAACAACACGACCCCAGAATTTAACATCAACAGCATGTTTTGGTTTACGAACTTCCCACATATTCCCCAATCTTAACCATTGATCAGGAACTTCTACTTGATAACCGTTTTCAATTTTTTGTTTGAACAAACCATATTCATAACGAATTGTATTTCCAAAAGCAGGATATGAAAGAGATGCTAATGAGTCCATAAAACAGGCCGCTAACCTTCCTAAACCACCATTACCAAGTCCAGCATCTGATTCTAATTCCTCTAAATCATGAATATTGATTCCATAGTCCTCTAATCCATCTTTAGCAATTTCATAGATTCCTAAGTTCATCATATTGTTAACTAACAGACGACCAATTAAAAATTCCATTGAAAAATAATGAACTTGTTTTTGATAATTCGTTTTTGTTGCCATTTTTGTCATAGCCCAGTTGACAGAGGCATAATCTCTAACCATTGTTTCAAGAACCATAAATTTTTCAGTAATATGAGATTCTTCTACAGTTCTCCCATAAGACTCAATAATTCTTCTTGAAAATTCATATTTAAATTCTTCTTTTGTTTTGAACATACATTTCTCTCCCTTTAATTTCTTTTCAATTCAAAGACCATAGCTGAGAATGGTGCAATATTGACTGCAATTGAATTCTCTTTATGAACTGCTGGTACTTTCTTCGATTTGATTGCACGCTTGTTAATAAAATGACTACCCGTATAACAATCAGTATCAGTGTTAATGATCTCTTTATATGTTCCTGCAACAGGTACAGGAATTTTATACCCTTCATGAGTATTCCCCACAAAGTTCATAATACAAATTAAAACTTCACCATCTGGTGCATAACGTGCATAGGCAAATACACTTTGTTGATTGTCATCAACAACTAGCCACTCAAAACCTTCAGGATAATAATCATACTGATAAAGTGCAGGATGACTTAAAATCATATGATTTAAATCACTAAAATATTTATGGAAAGAATCATGTTGTGGATATTTTAGCAATACCCAGCCTAATGCTTTCTTTTCGTCCCATTCTTTATACTCAGCCAATTCATTACCCATAAAGTTTAATTTTTTACCTGGATGAGTCATCATATACAAGTAAAGAGTCTTACATTGAGCAAACTTCTGATCATTATTTCCCCACATCTTATCTAAGATTGTTCCCTTACTATGAACAACTTCATCATGTGATAAAGGTAAAATATAATTTTCTCTATAAAAGTACATCATAGAAAAAGTTAACTTGTTGTGAGTATCAGGATGTTGACGGAAAATAGGATCTTTCTTAAAATATGCCAATGTATCATTCATCCAACCTAAATCCCACTTATAATCAAAACCTAATCCGCCAGCATGTGGTGCTCTTGTGACATTAGGATAATCACTAGAATCTTCAGCAATTAACATTACACCAGGAAATAAGCCATTCATATGTGAATTCATGCGTTTCATAAATTCAATTGCACCATCATTAACGCCTCTTTCTTTATTTCCTTTCCAATAAATCAAATTACTAACAGCATCAAAACGAATACCATCAATATGAAAATAATGTGCCCAATAATGAACAGAAGACATCAAGAAACTACGCACTTCTTCTCTTCCTAAATCAAAATAACAACTATCCCATTCTGTATATCTCAAATTAATATCTGGATATTCATAAACATAACCACCATCAAATTGATGTAATCCATGTCCATCTTTTACAAAATGTGCAGGAACAAAATCCATAATCACACCAATATTATTTTTATGACAAGCATTAATAAATGCCATTAATTGTTTAGGATTTCCATAACGACTTGTTGCACTAAAATATCCTGTCGCCTGATATCCCCATGATCCATCAAATGGGAACTCAATCAAAGGCATTAACTCAATATGAGAAAATCCATTTTCAACAACATAAGGAATAATTTCATCAATCATTTCCTCATAACTATAATATTCACCATCTTCTTCATCAGTAAAATCTTTTTTCATCTTCCATGAACCAATATTGGCCTCATAAATATTTAAGACTTTATCAAAATTCTTTGTACGCTTATTCAACCAGCGCTTATCTGCCCACTTAAATCCATCAATATTATAGACCTTAGAAGCAGTTGCAGGACGAAGTTCACTAAAAAAAGCATAAGGGTCTGCACGATCTACCCATGAACCATTAGGTGTCTCAATGCGGTATTTATATGTAGCATACTGTTTTATATGTGGAATAAACAATGTAAAGATACCTCCATCAGTATATCTTTCCATATAATGTTCTTCCCCATTCCAGTTATTAAAATCCCCTACGACTTGAACACTCTTTGCATGAGGTGCATAAACACTAAAACGAACACCTTTGTCACCATCATTTTCTTCAAGATGTGCTCCAAAGACTTTGTACATCTCTAAGCAGTTACCTTCATGAAAGAGCTGAATTAAAAAATTATCTAATTTTGCCATGGTAAAACCCCTTTCGTATAGTTTTATTATACATGATATGATTTTAAAAAGCATTAAGATTTATCATTTGAAAAAATATAAATTGAAACACATATCCTCCCAAAAAGACAAAAAGTAACAAGTCTGTTTTTGAGACTTGTTACTTTATTCATCTTTGATAAACTCTATAATATCATTAGGAGTACATTCTAAAATATGACATAATTTCTCCAATGTATATGTTGAAATTCCTTTATTATGTTTGAGATTATGTACTGTTCTTGGGTTAATATCATGTTTATGAATTAATGCATATGAAGATATACCCTTTTCTTTCATTTTATCAAATAATGGTCTATAACTAATCATCTCTCATCACAACCTCTGCTATATTATCCCCTTTTCATTTCATAATGAATATACTGAAAAATGTATCTATATAGATAATTGACATTGTTAATGAGAGTATTCAAAAAACTAAAAATAAAAATAGTGAACTTTATAGTTCACTAAAATTATTTAACAACAACTTCATTAATATCTTTGAGTATTATAGAAAAACTTCCATCAGGTTGCTTAACCTTCTCTAAATGACTACCTGATAAATATTCTTCAATAGGCAAACGCACTTCAATCTCATCATCTAAGACAAGTTTACAAGTATCAATAGCTCCAGCTAATGCTTTAATTTGATCTTCCTCACCAATACCCAAATCCTTTAACATGACTTCACTTTCTTCCTGTGCCTGATAATCTCTTTCAAGTACTTTTTTAACAATTTCTAAAGGTTTGACTGGCTGATTACTTTCCATTTTTTCTTGAATTTCTTGTTTCATGAGTGGCAATGCCTTGCCATCATTAACATTATAAATATCATCCATCTTTTTAATAACTTTTTTCATAGTGGAAAACTTTTGTTTATCAGTTAATTTTTCTTCACCTTTTATCCATTGAGGATTTAAATAAAAGTCAGGCTTTCCATCTATCGTATATTTCTTTTCAATCAAAAACAATTGTTTTTGATCACAGTTCATAATAATGGCTTCATCAACTGCTGCTCCCATCATTGGTAAAACCTGCTGTTTCGTAATACGTACAATTCCATCTTCAACCACACTCATTGGAATCATTCGGTAATTCAGCTTTAAGACAGCGACATGTCTTTCTCCATTTTTATAACAATCCACAAAAAGAACATTACTATTTGGCATCTCTTCAATCACTGAACCTAATGCAAATAGTTTATCTGTCATTTCATTAGCTTGCTTTATAAATTCTTCATCACTTTCAATTAACTTTTCACTTCTTAACATCATTTCATGTAAAGAACCTACAGTTAACTCTTTCATAACTGGAGAATTCAAGGCTTTCTCAACCTTTTTTCGATAATAATCAATTGATGTCTCATTCAAATCAACAAATGATGCTGAATGAAAAATTTTACGATGTTCAAAATCTAACATATGCATTAATATTTTATTAATAATGATTGTATTCATATTCTTCACCTGCCGATGTGATTATATCATATTTCTTTTCACATTATAAGAAATACTTTATAATATTATCGAGGTGAAAACAATGAAGATTATTATCGCACCAAGTAAAACAATGAAGTATAAAGACAGTGGCTTTGAATTAACTGAACAATTCTTTCCTGAGCAAACACAATATCTCCAGACACTCTTAAAACAATATAACGATGAAACTCTATGTGAGCTTATGAAAATATCATATAAACAAGCAACTCAAGTTTATCATTATTTTCATCAAACATACCCGTCTTATCCTGCATTATCCTTATATCAAGGAACTGTTTTTAAACAACTAGAACTTGATCAATATAAAAATCATTTAGATTATCTTAACTCACATCTTAGAATCATGTCTGCTTACTATGGAACATTAAAGTACAATACAGGTATAACGCCATATCGTTTAGATATGACAATGAAACTTCCACATGTAAATCTCTATGAATATTGGTATACCCCTCTCTATCAGCATTTTGAGAATGAAGATTTTATTATTTCATTAGCATCAAAAGAATTCACAATGATGTTGCATCATCCTCATATTTACTTTATTGATTTTATGGAAAGAAAAGATAATCAATTCAAAAGAAATGCAATGATTATTAAAAAAGCGAGAGGTCAGATGCTTAATCAAATGATATTACAAGAAGTACATACTTTAGAGGATATTCAAAAACTAAATATTGATGGCTTTACATACAATCCAATATATAATCAAGAAGGTACACTTGCTTTTGTGAGATAAAAATATAGAAACATAATTGACATTCATATATGCTCTGCTATAATGGGTATTGCTCGGAGGGCAAATCATTAAAATGATTAGCTGGACAAGGGTATAGATCTTTAGAATCTATTCCTTTGTCCAGTTTTTTATGTTTAGAGGAGGAAACGAATATGGATTTCATAAATGGAAAACTAAAACCAATTTATTTCAAATATCTTGCTGCAGCCTTTGGGAGTGCATTAATCACATCCATTTATTCTATTGTTGATATGGCTATTGTTGGACAATATCAAGGACCTGATGGAACAGCTGCATTAGCAGTTGTGGCACCTATATGGAATATTATATTTAGTTTAGGACTGCTTATGGGTATAGGTGGTTCTATCATATTTAGCACTTTAAAAGGAAGTTCAGATCAAAACACTCACAGTCAAAATGAATATTTTTCAACTGCTGTCATAGGTTCTCTTCTTTTGGCTGTCATATTTTGGATTGTCATTATCTTCTTTGACAAACAACTCCTTACATTTTTTGGAGCCAAAGACAATTTAATGCCATTAGCCTTAGAATACTTAATTCCCATAAAATTTGTTATTCCATGTTTTTTATTCACACAAATGTTAGCTGCATTTTTAAGAAATGATAACAGTCCTACATTGGCGACTGTAGCTGTCCTCTTAGGTGGCGTTTTCAATATATTTGGTGATTATACTTTTGTCTTTCTTTTTGATATGGGTATCTTTGGAGCGGGATTGGCAACTGCTATTGGATCAGTTATCTCATGTTTCATCATGTTATTACATTTCTTATCAAAGTCGAATACATTATATCTTGTGAAACCTACACATATCTTTCTTAAATTCAAAAAGATTTGTGTCACTGGATTTTCGACGTTCTTTATAGATATAGCAATGGGCATTCTTACAATTCTTTTCAATCGACAAATCATGAAATATCTAGGTACAAATGCTCTTTCAATTTATGGCATTATTGTTAATATAAGCACTTTTGTTCAATGCTGTGCTTACAGTGTTGGACAAGCTTCACAACCTATTATTTCTATGAACTATGGTGCAAAACAAGGGGATAGAATCAAGGAAACCTTAAAGTATGCGCTCTGTTCAGTCGCTTTCTTTAGCATCTTATGGAGTGCATTATCGCTTTGCATACCCAACATATTTGTTACATTTTTTATGAAACCAACTGATGAAATACTTGCAATGGCTCCAGCTATTATAAGCATATATGGACTTTCATTTATATTACTGCCATTCAATATTTTTTCTACTTATTATTTTCAGGCATTATTAAAACCGCAAATATCTTTTATTATTTCCATAACAAGAGGATTAATTGTTAGTGGTATTTTGATTTTCTTACTCCCACTATTGAATGTTCATTATATTTGGTTCACTATGTTATTTACAGAGATAATTGTCGCATTCTTCTCAGTTATCTCAATGATATACTACACAAAATCTTTACCTGCTAAAACCCACTAAAGTAACGCTGATAAAAAAGTATTATTCTCACTTTTCAGTTTGAATGATACTTTTTTATAAATATATAGACTAAGTTCAATAAACTTAAATTCATTTATAGCCGTTTTTCATTATATATTATTAAGCATTAAAATATTTACGCAATTTAGAATCACCATTTTTGATAATAATCGGTTCATTGGAAGCATTCATAAATAGGAAATGCAATAATCCTATTCTTCAACTAGAACATTGCATTAATTCTTGAAAATTAAAAACAAAATATTTATATTCAATATCCTGATTTGTATATAATGTGATTATTTTGATTTCTGGTGATTGATTATATAAGTCATCAAATATGAGTTCTTTGAGTCATTGCTTAAAATCAGAGATAGGTATTGATAACCTTTATTCACAAACACATTAATCATAACTTCCATTCATTTAAGCAACTGATCCAATTAATAATGGTCTAAGCAACATCTGTGGATCTTAATCATCATAAGTACAATAACCCGCCTAAAGAACCAGTCATAATACTTGAAATCAATTCATTCTTTTTCCACCTCAATTTATTATTATAAATAAATGATATGATACATTTGTATTGACCTCAATGTTAACTATTCATATTGAAATTCACATATTTATACTTGCAAATTAATAAAGAAAGTTTTCACAAAAAAATAGGACAAAAAACAATATAGTTTCTTGCCCTATCATTATCACTTTTAAAATGTCTTTATTTCTTTAAATAATGATACTGCATTGCCTGGGAAATATTTGTCGAACTTACACCTAATTTCTCAAGTATTGTATATGCAAACTCCAATGCAGCAGCTGGTCCTCTACCTGTAATAATATTTTGATCAATACAAGTGAATGAATCTTGATAAATACCTGAAGGTATTTCATTTTCAAATCCAGGATAACACGTAAACTGCTTATTTTCTATAATACCTGCTTTTTCTAAAGAGATTGGCCCAGCACAAATTGCTGCAATCCATTTTCCTTTTTGGTTAAAATCCTTTAAAATATCAATAACTCTTTGATCACTTCTCAACGAAGATGCTCCTGGCATACCACCTGGCAATACAACAACATCTGCCTCATATGCTGATTCATCAAATAAACAATCCATTGTCACTTTAACACCATGTGAACTTATAACTTCCATACTGTCCATACCTAACATATCACATTTTACATCAGCACGCCTTAACACGTCCACAACACTCAACGCCTCTAATTCTTCAAAACCTTCTTTAAATAACACTATTGCTTTCATGTTCATTCTCCTTTTCACTTAATTTGAGTAAAATTACCATTAGTATTATAAGTCCAACACCTAATAAAATATGTCCAATTCCAGCAATACCAGAAATAGCTGCATTCATCCCTGAACTTACTGATGTTCCTAATACCTGTAGAACACCTCTCATCATCAGCATTATAACAGTTATAAGAAGTCCACCATTATATACAATCATAAAATATTTAAACTTCTTTTCAGAAATCAAATTTGTACGTTGACTAAATAATGCCAAAATCATAAACATAAAAGTTCCTAAAACCATAAGATGAACGTGGATATTCGCTAAAACTGTTGTTCCAGTAAAACCATTTAATTTCGTAAATTCACGATAAAAAACACCACCTACTAAAGCAAGTATAACATATATAAATGAAACTTTAATCATTTTCTTCATGACTATTCCTCCTATTTTCAAGATATATTATAGAAATCATGACATATTTTTTCAACTCATGTGCTCTCAAATGAGAAAAGCTATCTTATGATAGCCTACCATGAAATCACTTTATTTCTTTTATCTATATCTTTTAATGTATTAATAAAGTCTTGAAGGTTCATTATTTTTTCTTTTGTCTTTTTCTTATTAGCAAGGGAAACACTATTAGCATCACTTAAAAGAACCATTGGAACCTTATCATAAGTAATGCGTGCATTTATAATTTCATATGATTTTTCTTTTGTTTTCAGATTTGTTTTCTCTTGTATATCACCTATTAGCAACATTGAATATGCATAATGAGTCACAACCTCTTTAGATTGAGAAGATAAAATTTCTTTACCATCTGGTCCTTCAGGTTTTATATATTTAGAAAATACTTGATTTTTTGAGAGGCTATAATTACCAATCTTTGTACCCTTCTCTAATTCAATTTTAAATTCTTTATAGGCTGAAGATGATTGTTCTTTTGAAATAGCATTTATGTATGTTGAAACAATTTTCTGATTTTCTGCAACAAGGCTTATACTATATTGATCTGATTGGGTAACTTTCTTCTCTTCTGAAGTTGGTTTGAATAATAAAAATGCAGCAATCAGAAATATGACAATCATGATAGCAAATATAAGAACTTGCGCCTGTCTTGTTATTTTTTTCATATAATCCATCACCTCTTTGTCTTATTTTATCATGTTTTGAAGACTTACACAATCAACTACACTTTTTCTATAAATTATGTTATGATTAAAAAGTCAAAGAAGGTGAAAAAGTGATAGATAAAACTCATATTGTCAAGAACAATAAAACCATGCTTTATATAACATATGCAATATTATTAGCCTTTGTTGTCTTTAACTATGAAACAGTCTTTTCAGTTGTTGGATATTTATTATCTTTAGCAACACCGCTATATATTGCTATTATTATTGCGTTTATCTTAAATATTCCAATGCGAAAGATTGAGCATTTATATGGTAAAAAGATTAAGAAAAAAGGATTAAAAAGAGGACTGTCCATTACGACAACTTTAATCCTTGCTATTATTTTACTTGTTCTCTTCTCTTCATTTATTATTCCAAAATTAGGAGAGAGTATTAGTTTAATCATTACCAATATATTTAATTATTCTAATCGTTTAGTTACTTTAGTGAATGATGCATTGGCACAATTCAATGTGAATTATGCCATTAATTATGATTCTATTCAACAAGCATTAACCAATATGGATTTGAATAGTTTTCTTTCTAAAAGTGGAGACTTATTAGGAAATGCAGGTATTAATTTAATATTTCAATCTATTGGTATTTTTGGAACATTTATCAATGCTATTACATCGTTTATTATGGCTTTATATTTATTAGCTAATAAAGAAACACATTTAAGACAATTGAAGAAGATAGTTACATTCTTCTTTGGTTATAAAGAATCTCTTGTTATCTTTGATATTGGTGCTGAAGCCAATCATTATTTTAATGGCTTTGTATCTGGTCAGCTTTTAGAATGTTGTATTCTGACATCATTGATGTATGCTGGTTTTAAGATTTCCGGTATGCCTTTCCCTGAATTATTAGCCTTTATCATAGGAATTGCAAGTTTAGTTCCAATGTTTGGAGGTTTTGTGGGATTTGGTATCAGTTTTGTATTGGTTTTAGCTGTTGAACCAACTCAAGCTATTATCTTTACTCTTTGCTTTGTTATTATTCAACAGTTTGAAGCAAATATTATTTATCCAAGAGTTGTTGGTGGTGCTGTTGGGATATCTGGTGTTTATGTACTTCTTTCTTTAGTTATCTTTGGAAATCTCCTTGGTTTCTTTGGACTCTTAATTGCAGTTCCAAGTATGGCTTTGATTTATGCAGTTGGTAGCCGTGTTGTCAATATTGCACTTTATCGAAAACATATTGAAGTCACAGATCATTCAATTACAAAGATTGATCCAGATAATCTTTAAATGAACATCATATATATTTAAAATTATTTTTATAAAAGTTCTTATCATCATTAAAGATAGGAACTTTTTTATTATAAAATAGTCTTCTTAAATAAAATAAACATGCAAAAGGCTAATGAGTTCAATGAAGAATTTCATTAGCCTTATTTCATCAAATTTTATCATTTTGATGTTCAATAAATGATTTCAATTCTTTTTCTGTCCCAAGTACATAATGTGTTTCAGTGACTTTGTTTTGGATACCAGCTTCATAATCCAATCCACTTTTATTATAATCATATGTCAAAGAAGTTCTTGTCTTTTCAACAGTTGGATTTGGATGAGGAATTGCTGATAATAATGATTTGGTATATGGATGGAGTGGATTATTAAATATTTCTTCAGCAGTTCCTGTTTCTACTAAATGTCCTAAATGTAAAACACCTATACGGTCACTAATATATTTGACCATTGATAAGTCATGGGCAATAAACAAATAAGCAATATTTGTTTCCTTTTGAATCTTTTTCATTAAATTGACAACTTGAGCTTGAATAGAAACATCCAAAGCTGAAATAGCTTCATCAGCTATAATTAAATCGGGATTCATAATTAATGCTCTTGCTATGCCAATACGTTGACGTTGTCCCCCTGAGAATTGATGTGGATAACGTGAAGCATGTTCTCTAGAAAGACCGACAAGTTCTAAGATTTCATAAACTTTCTCATTTCTTTCTTGAATTGAAGAATAAGCTTTATGAATATCTAATCCCTCTGCAATAATATCAAGAACCTTTTTTCTAGGGTTTAAACATGCCATTGGATCTTGAAATATCATTTGCATATTAGTACGTAAATCTTTTAAAGCATTCTTACTCATTTTCCCTGAAATATCTTCACCATTAAAGATAATGGAACCATCAGTTGGTTTATATAAACGAATAATACTTCTCCCCGTTGTTGATTTTCCTGAACCAGATTCTCCAACAAGTCCATATGTTTCTCCTGGCATAATTTCAAAAGAAATACCATCAACTGCTTTAACTGTAAAATTACGATTAATCTTAAAATGTTGTTTTAAATCTTTAACAACAAGGATAGGTTGTTTACTTTCCATTTGCTAACCCCTCCTCTTTCATTTTCTCTATACGTTTCTTCAGCGTTTCAGGCATTTCTACCTTAGGTGCTTTTTCATGCATTAACCAGCTTGCAACTTTATGACTGTTTGAACCAGGAACATCAAACATTGGTGGTTCAACCCTTAAATCAATGTTTAAGGCAAACTGATTTCTTGGTGCAAAAGCATCTCCTTTAATCTCATGAGCAAGATTAGGTGGTGTGCCAGGAATTGTATAAAGTTCATCATCATCTGTATCCAAATCTGGCATTGATGATAATAACCCCCAAGTATAAGGATGACGTGGATCATAGAAAATTTCATTAATCGTTCCAGTCTCAATAATTTTACCTGCATACATAACATTAACAAAATCAGCTACCTTTGCTACGACACCTAAATCATGAGTAATGTAAATAACTGACAAATCTTTTTTTCTTTGTATATCTTGAATCAATTCAAGGATTGTTGCTTGAATTGTTACATCCAAAGCAGTCGTTGGTTCATCACAAATCAATACATATGGATCACAAGATAAAGCAATGGCAATGACAACTCTCTGTCTCATTCCTCCTGAGAGTTGATGAGGATAATTCTTCATACGCTTTTCAGCATCTGTAATCCCAACTTCTTGTAACAGTTCAACTGCTTTTTGATATGCTTCTTCTTTAGACTTTCCATAATGATAAATCATTGGTTCCATAACTTGCTTTCCAATTGTCATAGTAGGATTTAATGAAGTCATAGGATCTTGAAAAACCATTGCGATTTTACGTCCACGGATTTCTTTTTGCATTTCACGTTCACTTAATTTAACAATATCTCGTTCTTGTCTTTCTCCAGTATTTTCATCATGCCAAACATATTCAATTGAACCACTTTCAATCTTTCCATTGTTCGCCAATATCCCCATAATAGCTTTTGTTGTAACTGATTTCCCAGAACCAGACTCACCTACAATGGCAATTGTTTCACCTTTATATAAATCAAGATCAACTCCACGAATAGCATTGACTTGTCCAGCATCAGTTTGAAATGAGATACTTAAATCTCTGATTTTTAAAATTCTTTCTCTATCAGCCATACCCTACATCTCCTTCATTGTTGGATCTAATGCATCACGAAGTCCATCTCCAAATAAGTTAAAACTTAACATTAAAATTGATAACACAACTGCTGGAATAATCATCATATATGGATATACCAAAAAACTATTAAAACCATCATTAATTAATGTTCCAAGTGAAGCCATTGGAATTGGTAATCCTAAACCAACAAAAGATAAATATGCTTCATAAAAAATTGCATTTGGAATAGACATCATAACCATGATAATCATTTGACTATAAATATTTGGTAAAATTTCTTTAAAGATAATAAAGAAATCACTTGCACCAAGAGTACGTGAAGCCAAAACAAACTCATCTTCTTTCACTTTAAGAACCTGTGCTCTTGTAATACGACTCATTCCAATCCATTCTGTAAATGCCAAAGCAATAATAATTGTTGTTAAAGATGCTTTCATAACCATCATTAATAAAATTAAGACAACCAATGTTGGTATAGAATTCATAATTTCCTGGAAACGCTGCATAATCGCATCAACCTTCCCACCAAAATATCCTGAAATCAAACCATATGTCATTCCAATAACAACATCAATAAAAATAGCTGCAACTGCAATAAACAATGAATAACGTGTCCCTGTCCACAAACGAACCCATAAATCTCTACCATAAGCATCAGTTCCAAACCAATGTGTTGCATTTGGTTCTACATTCTTTATAGCTGTATTAATATCATCAAATTTCCAATGAGACAACATTGGTGCAAAAATAGCCAATAGAATCACAACAACAATAAATGCAAAACCAATAACTGCTCCTTTATTCTTAGAGAAACGACGCATTGCATCTTTCCATGCAGGAACTGCAGGTGCTACAACATCTTTAGTGATGTCTTGCTTGTCGCCAACAAATTCAAAATCAGTTTCTAAAAACTCAAACTTATCCATCACTAATCATCCTTTCCTAATCTAATTCTTGGATCGATGATACCATAAGAAACATCAATCACTAACATCATAATAATATACATTGCTGCATATAAAAATGAACATGCCATAATTATGTTATAATCATTTGTTAAAATACTTCCAATTAATAATGTTCCTAATCCAGGGACACTACAAATCTTTTCGACAACCATTGTTCCCGTCATTAAGTTGACTAGGATTGGTGCTAAAATTGTGATGACTGGAATCAATGCATTTCTAAGTGCATGTTTCATAATCAATGTATTTTTATCTAAACCTTTTGCCTTAGCCAAGGTCATATATTCGCTTCCCAGAACTGAAATCATCTCTGTTCTCGTAAAACGGGCGACATTGGCAATAACCCCTACTGATAGAGCAAGAACAGGCATAATCGAAGAATAGATAGCATCATTGGAATCATACATGGTTGGTAATATATGCAATTGACTGCCTAAGAATATTAAAATCAGTAAGGCAAAAACAAACGATGGAACTGATACCCCTATAACGGATAAAATTGTTGCAAATGTATCCCAAAAGGTATTTTTATGCAATGCTGCAAATACACCTAATGCCATGCCAATAACTGTTCCAAAAATAACAGCTGAAATTCCTAAACTAAATGATATTTGTGCAGCATCTCCTACCAGTGTTGCAACTGGCATATCTTTATACATATTAAAAGAAACACCAAAATCTCCTGTTAACATATTTTTTAAATAAGTGAAAAACTGTACGATAATTGGCTGATCCAAACCATACTTTGCCATGATTGCTGCTCTTTGTGCTGGACTTAACTTTTCATTGTTAAATGGTGTCCCTGGCAAAAACTTAATCATGATAAATAAGACAGCCAAGATGACAAGCAAAGTAATGATTGAGATAATCACACGTTTTCCAATATATTTGAGTGTTGACTTATTCATCAAATTCCTCCTTTTAAAAGATAAACACAATACAGATACCTATATTGTGTTTATCATGCTTTCATTCTTTATTTAATTGAACTATTCAGCAATGTCTACATAAGTAAATGTATAAGGTACACCTACTGGTTTATGAACCAATCCAGAAACCTTTGTATTTTGAAGAACTGCTGTTCCTTTTTCAAATACAGGAATGTATGCATAATCATCCATTGCAATCTTTTCTGCTTCTTGTAAATAAGTCCAACGTTGTGTATCATCACTAGCTTGTTTTGCTTGATCCATTTTTCCATCAAATGCTGAACTTGTATATTTACCATAGTTGTTAGAATTATTAGTTAATAACAAGTTAAGGTAAGTTGTTGGATCTCCATAGTCTGGTCCCCAACGAGTACAACAAATATCATAGTCTCCATTTTTTTGTTTTGTATAGATTCTATCTTGTTTTGTTGTTGCAACCATTTCAATTTCTAAACCTTTTAATTTAGAGAATGAATTTTGTAAATAAGTTGCTAATTGATCCATTGGTGATTCATCTGTACCATAAGTTAATCTTAATTTAATACTTGAAACTCCTAATTCTTTTAATCCTGCATCTAATGCTTCTTGAGCTTTTGTTGTATCATAAGCAGTAAATGTTGCGGCAGTATCGCGGAAATCTTTACCATCTGGTCCAGTTGACAATTCAGCAGGAATAAATCCTCTTGCGGCTTTAGAACCATCTTTTAAGATATTTGCTGTAAAGTCTTCTCTATTAATAGCTAATGATAATGCTTTTCTCACATTTGCATTTGCTAATTCTTTTGTTTTAAAGTTTAAACTTAAATAGAATAAATATCCTTCATTAAAAGTTTGATAAGAATCATCATCTTTATATTTATCTACTAAATCAGAATTGATTGGTGCAAAATCATTTTTTCCACCTTCAAAGTTTGTTGCAGCTGCTTTTGGTTCTTGAACCAAATTCATAACTAAGTTATCAATCTTCACAGCATCAGCATTCCAATAATCTTTATTCTTTTCATAAGTTGCCTTATTTCCAGGTTTCCATGTTTTCATCACAAAAGCACCACAAGATAATACATTTTCAGCACTCTTAGCATATTGGTCACCTTTTTCTTCACAGAACTTTTGATTAATTGGATAATAGCAAGGGAAAGTCATTAATTCTTTAAAATAAGAAATCTTACGTGTGATTTTTACTTCTAATGTTTTTTCATCAGTAGCTTTTACACCCATCTTATCTAAATCAGCCTGAGTAATATCTTGTTTGTTATCCATTTTTGCAAGAATTTCATCAGCACCAACTAATGCCGCACCATCACTACCTAACATATAAGCATAGTTACCATTCTTTTTCATAATTCTTTGCCATGCATAAACAAAATCATTTGCTGTCACAGCATCCCCGTTTGACCACTTTGCATCTCTTAAATGGAAAGTGTAAGTTAAACCATCATCACTTACATCAACTTTCTCTGCTAATGCTTCAGTAATTTTTCCGTCTTTATCTAACCCCATTAATCCATCAATACAAGCATGCATTGCATTAAATGACATACCATCATCTGCATCTGATGAATCTAAATTTTTGATGTCTAATTCACTAGCAAAAGTAAATGTTTTACCACTTGTTCCACTATCTGAACCACATCCAACTAACATTGCTACTGCTAACCCTGCAGCAACTAAAGCTTTTAGTTTTTTCATGTTTTCTCCCTCCATAAACATATTTAATAAACAAGTTTCCTTGTATATGCATTAAGTATATACACACAAACACTTGTTGTCAAACAGTTTTTAATTATTTTTGTTTAATTTTTATTAATTGTCTAAATTTTACAAATATTTTTAGATATTTATTAAAGATATCCTAAATATTATTTATTGTGTATACAATGATACAATAAATAAGCGACTTTTATTGACAAAATAATTAGATTGTCTTTACAATTCATATGTATATAAATAATCATTTATGATATTTCAAAATAAAGAAAAAAAGACAATAATGTCTCTTTATTTTATCCAATGCTCAAGAATTGCTCTTACTGACCTATTCATTTCATGACGAAATTCAGCAAAAAACTTTCTTTTTGCAAATGCCTGAATATATTGTTCTAATGCTTTTTCATCTTTATTTGATTGTTTCATAAACATTGATTTTGTTTCTGTTATATCCTTTTGATGATAATAATCAATATGAACTAAATCCTCTAATTCAAATCGTTTTGGTTTCATACGATCTTTTTGTTGCTGTGTTGGTTTTCCAAACACAACCATAATATATGGTACAGTATATTTAGGTAATCGAAACAGTTCTTGATGGACTTCAAAGTTTTCTAAAATATCTCCAATATAACACGATCCTATTCCTAGTGATTGGGCAGCAACAACAGCATTATGGGCAGCAATTGTACAATCTTGTCCAGCTAATATAAAATCAGACTCTTCTAATTTTGGCATATCATCTGTATATTCATTAAAGATATCATACCATTTTTGATAATCAGCTAAAAATATCAAGATCATGGGTGCCTTTGCTATAAATGGTTGATGATCACATAAAACTGCTAAACGCTCTTTAAGTTCCTGATCCTGAACATCTATAATCGAATATAAGGCCATATTTCCTGCCGTAGGTGCCTGTAATGCTGCTTCTAATATCATTCTTTTTTCTTCTTCTGTAATTGGTTCATCACGAAAATCTCTTACAGATTTACGTAGACATAGTTCTTCAAATGTTTTATTCATGAAAAGTCCTCCATTTCCATACTTTATTTTGATTATAACATAGATTATCTTGGCTTTTCCATGTATAATAGAGAATATAAGTAACTAAAATATATAAGTAAAGGAGAATAAAATGTACGCTAAAAATACTTGGAGTAAATACAAAGACAATCAATATAAAGATGTCATGGATTTCAACGAAGGATATAAACATTATATCTCAGCTGGAAAAACAGAAAGAGCTTGTGTTAAAGAATCAATTGCTTTAGCAACAGCAAAAGGATTTAAAGATATTAATGAATATTCTTCATTAAAAACTGGTGATAAGGTTTATGTTGTTAATAAAGATAAAAATATTGCTTTATTTGTGATGGGTGAAAAGCCATTAACAGAGGGAATGAGAATTCTTGGAGCACATATTGACTCACCACGTTTAGACTTAAAACAAAATCCGCTTTATGAGAGTGATGGTTTTGCAATGATGGATACGCATTACTATGGTGGTGTTAAGAAATATCAATGGGTAACAATTCCTTTATCACTTTATGGAGTTGTTGTCAAAAAAGATGGAACAGTTGTAGATGTTATGATTGGTGAAGACGAAAATGATCCAGTTGTTGGTGTGACAGACTTATTGATTCATTTATCTGCTGATCAATTACAAAAGACAGCTGCTAAAGTTATTGAAGGTGAAAATCTTGATCTTAATGTAGGAAGTATTCCTTTAGATGATGAGGAAAAAGAAACTGTTAAAAGAAATATTTTAAAATTGTTACAAGAAAAATATGATATTGAGGAAGAAGACTTCTTAAGTGCTGAAATTGAAGTTGTTCCAACTGGTAAAGCAAGAGATTTTGGAATTGATAGAAGTATGGTCATGGGTTATGGACATGATGATCGTGTATGTGCATATACTTCATTAATGGCTATCCTTGATATCGATACACCTGAATATACTTCATGCTGTATCTTAGTTGATAAAGAAGAAATTGGAAGTGTTGGGGCAACTGGTGCTCAATCTTTATTCTTTGAAAATACAATTGCTGAATTATTACACTTATGTGGTGATGATAACTATTTGTCATTAAAACGTGCAATGACAAACTCTAAGATGTTATCAAGTGATGTGAGTGCTGGATTTGATCCTCTCTATAAAGAAGTTAATGATGCAAAAAATGCTGCATATTTAGGAAATGGTATTTGTTTTAATAAATATACTGGCTCTAGAGGAAAAAGTGGAAGTAATGATGCAAATCCTGAATATATGGCTGAGTTAAGAAAGATTATGGATGAAGCACAAATTCATTTCCAAACAGCTGAATTAGGTAAAGTAGATCAAGGTGGTGGAGGTACAATTGCCTACATTCTTGGGAACTATAACATGAATGTCATTGATGCAGGTATTGCTGTTTTAAATATGCATGCACCTTATGAAATTGTTTCTAAAGTTGATGTTTATGAAGGCTATTTAGCTTATAAAGTTTTCTTACAAAAAGCTTAAAATAAAAAACCTATAGCATTTAAAGAATTTTCTTACTTGCTATAGGTTTTTTCATATAATCGTGGATAATCTTTTTTATCTATAATTCGTAATATCATGACCATACCAACAGTTAAACACCCCACAATTGTTATCACTATCCACATAAAAATCATAGAATGATGATCAATTAAAAATCCAACACCATTTTGGACAATTGCAACACTTAAACTCGTAAAAATATTTCTCACACTTGATATGCGTCCACGATGTGTCACAGGAATACGCCTAGTTAAATATGGTTGTGAGCCTAAGGTATTATATATTTCCCCTAGTGTAAAGATAATAATTGATACATAATACAAAGACATTATACCTTGAATGAATATATACATTCCAAATCCTATTGTCATAAGGAATACACCAACAACGATTTTATTTAAATCTTTCAACTTCTCACTCACTGTTGTCAAAATTGGTGTTGCAAAAATCACAACAAAGGCATTTACACTTGTAATTGTTCCAAAAATAAAAGCTCCCTGTTCTCCATATAAGCGCTCAAAATTTAATGGCATTAAAAAATTAAACTGGCTATATACAATCTGTATCATCATTGAACAAATCATAAAATAAACAATAGCTTTACGGGCTTTCAAAACTTTAAATACAGAATTCTCTTCTTCACTTTCTTCATAAAAATCTTGACCATTTGTACTTTTTGTCACAGATATATCTTTAATAAATATAAAAATAAGAATCGTTGATAACAAAGTAGATATAGCATCAATAAGAAATGCAACATTTAAATAATTAGCAAAAAGTAATCCCCCTATGCTTGGTGCTAACACCAATCCTAAATTCATCCCTAGATAACTTAAACTATACGCATTCTCTCGATCTTCATAACTGCTTAAATCAGCAACCAACGCATCATATACTGGGTGCTCTACTGTTGCAAATAAACTCGCAATAAATAACAAGCCAACAGTTATCATAGAAAGTGGAATCATACCCGCAAGAAAATAACACACAACCGTTATGAAATCACAGATAATAATTATATTTCTTTTGTTATAATGATCCGCTAAATATCCTGCAATATATATTGTTGGAAACTGTGCAATACTCATAAATAACAATAAAGATGCAATAGAAGCTGCATCCATGTGCAGCTTGTTTGATAATATAAGCGTTAATAAGGGAAAAACCATTGATCCCAAATTTGTCACAATACGACCAAAGAAGAGAACATACATTTCTCTTCTTAGACCTGAATATTGCTTAAATACATTCATTTTTATTTTTCAATGTTATGGCATGCTACAAAATGATTAGGCTCAACCTCTACTAATTGAGGTTTGTCACTATGACATTTGTCACAAGCTCTAGAACATCTTCCAACAAAAGGACATCCATCAGGCAAATTAATTGGACTAGGAACATCCCCTTGTAAAATAATTCTTTGTTTTTGTGATTCCAAATCAGGATCTGGAATTGGAACCGCAGATAATAATGCTTGGCTATAAGGATGCAATGCATGATTATAAACTTCATTTGCTTCAGCAATTTCTACAACATGTCCTAAATACATAACAACAATACGATCAGAAATATAACGAACGATATCTAAATCATGAGCAATAAATAAATATGTTAATCCCAATTCTTTCTGTAAATCTATCAACAAATTGATGACTTGTGATTGGATAGAAACATCCAATGCTGAGATTGGTTCATCACATACTAAGAATTCTGGTTCAATTGCTAAAGCTCTCGCAATACCAATTCTTTGACGTTGTCCACCAGAGAACTCATGAGGAAATCTATTTGCATGTTCTTTATTTAAACCAACAAGCTCTAAAAGTTCTTGAACTTTTTTCTTGCGTTTATCAGCATCATACATTTTATGAATTTCCATACCCTCAGCAATAATATCTCCTACTGTCATACGCGGATTTAAAGAGGCATATGGATCTTGGAAAATCATTTGTGCTTTCTTTGCATAGTCTAAACGATCTTTTGCTGATTTGACATGCAATTCTTCACCATCATATAATATCTTACCAGATGTTGGGGAATAAATTCCCATAACTGTACGACCTAATGTTGATTTTCCACATCCTGATTCACCAACAAGCCCAACCGTTTCACCTTTTTTAATATCAAAGTTTACATGATTAACAGCTTTTAATGTTCCACCGTTGACATGGAAATTTTTAGATAAATCCTGTAGAGAAAGTAAAACTTTATCTTCCATTATTTTGCCTCCTTTCTTTCACTTGGACAATCTTTATGCAATAACCAGCATGAAGACTCATGTCCTTCATCAACCTTAAAGACTGGAGGTTGTTTTTCTTTACATATTTTCATACACTTTGTACATCTACTTGCAAATGCACATCCCTTAGGCGGCTGAATCAAATCGGGGGGGGTACCAGGAATAGATACTAACACATCCCCTTTATCTGTATCATGCTTAGGCAATGAACTCAATAAAGCTTCTGTATATGGATGACTTGGTCGATAGAAGATATCTTTTGCAGTTCCTGTTTCAACAACTTTCCCCGCATACATAACAGCAACACGATCCGCTAAGTTAGCAACAACCCCTAAGTCATGTGTAATCAAAATAATTGCTGTATTCAATTCTTTTCTAATATCTGATAACAAATCAATAATCTGTGCTTGAATTGTAACATCTAGTGCTGTTGTTGGTTCATCTGCAATTAACAACTTTGGATTACATGACAATGCCATAGCAATCATCGCACGTTGTCTCATCCCACCTGAATATTGGTGAGGATATTGTTTTGCACGTTCTTCAGCATTAGGAATTTGAACTTTCTTCAACATTTCAATTGCTAAAGCTTGAGCTTCATCATCTTTCATATTTTGATGATGTTTAATAGCCTCAACAATTTGTTTACCAACTTGCATTGTTGGATTTAAAGATGTCATTGGATCTTGGAAGATCATGCTGACTTCTTTTCCACGAATCTTTTGCATAGCATCTTCAGGTGTTGCAACAATGTCAATACCATCTAATGTTAATTCACCACTTTTAATACGAGCAGGTGGCATAGGATTTAATTTCATGATTGTTTGAGCTGTCACAGACTTTCCACAACCAGATTCACCTACAACTGCAAGAACTTCACCTGCATCTACGTGATATGAAACACCTCTAACCGCTTGAACCTCACCTGCGTAAGTATCAAACGACACATATAAATCTTTTATATCTAATATTCTTTCTGCCATTATCTCTTACCTCCTTAATTTTGGATCAAACGCATCTCTCAATTTGTCACCCAATAAATTAAAGCTCAACATTGTAATACTAATAAAGAATGCTGGAATAATTAATTGGATTGGCTGAGTTTGGAAAACAACAACTCCTTCATTTGCTAATGTTCCCCAAGAAGCAAGTGGAATAGGAACTCCTAAACCAATAAAAGATAAGAATGCTTCATTGAAGATAGCACTTGGAATTGATAATGTTAAATTAACAACAACAATTGATAAAATATTAGGAACTAAGTGTTTAGAAATAATTCTTGTTGCACTCGCACCCATTGTTCTCGCTGAAATCACAAACTCCTGTTCTTTCAAACGCATAACTTCACCACGTACCAAACGAGCCATTCCAACCCATCCTACAGCCACTAATGCTGTAATGATTGTCATTGTCCCTCTTGGTAATACCATCATCAATAAAATAACAATTAATAAGTATGGAATACCATTAATAATTTCAACAATACGCATCATAACATTATCAATTGTTCCACCAAAATAACCTGAGATTCCACCATAGACAATCCCAATAAAACAATTGGCAATAACTGCAGCAAATGCGATAAACAATGAAACTCTTGCACCCTCAAAAATACGTACAAAAATATCACGCCCTAAATTGTCTGTTCCAAAAATATGGAAACATGTTGCATCACTAAAGAACATGCCCTGATTAGTATGTTGTAAATGTTGTTCAGCCATATTGTATGGCGAAACCATTGGAACAATAATTGCTAAAACAGCAATAACAGCCAATGTACATACAAGTGTAATTGCAACTTTATCTCTTTTGATACGACCAAACGCATCTTTCCAGAAACTTGTACTTGGTCGTACTATTTCATTTAAACTTCCTAAATCTTGTCCAATATGCTCAAATTCACTCGCATCAATAGGACTATTGACTAATAGTTCTTCATTCATTTTATATTCTTCCATCATACTACTCCTTACTATCGGCAATGTTGACACGAGGGTCAATCACTCCATATAAAATATCTACGATTAAAGTTGCAATAATCAAAAAGACACCGTAAAACAATGTACTACCTGCAATCATTGGATAATCTGCTTGTGTAATTGCATCAACAAAGAATTTACCCATACCAGGAATTGCAAATACTTTTTCAACAACGAAAGCTCCTGTTAACACAGAGGCAGCAATTGGCCCTAAAACTGTAATAACTGGCATAATCGCATTTCTAATAGCATGTCTCCATACTATCGTTTTGTTTGATAGCCCTTTGGCTTTCGCAGTCTTAATATAATCAGAACTCAAAACGTCTAACATACTCGTTCTCATCAAACGTGAAATTGTTGCTAACGATCCAAATGCAAGTGCCAATGATGGTAACCATTTTGAAAATTCATCTGACCAACCTGAAATGGCAAAAATTTGAATACCTATAGCCTGTTGTAATTTTAAAGATACAAAATATTGTAACAAAGCTGCAACAATAAAACTTGGGACAGAAACACCAATAACTGCAATTAACATTGCAATTGTATCACCTTTTTTACCACGTTTTACAGCAGCGAATGCTCCTAAACCAACTCCACCAACTGTGGCAAAAATGAGTGAACGAATTCCTAACTCAAATGAATATGGAAAAGCTTCTGTAACAATTGTAAGAACAGGACGATTAGAACCTAATGATGTTCCTAAATCTCCTTGAAAAACATTCATGACATACATAAAAAATTGTTCAATAACAGATTTGTCTAACCCATATTTAATTCTTAATGCTTCTCGGGTTGCTTCGCTTACTGCCTTCTCTCCTACAAAAGGATCACCAGGCAATGCATGCATCATAAAATATGTTAATAGCATTAACAAAAATATAGTGATCACTGCGTAAACAATTCTTTTTAGAATATATTTTTTCATGACTCCACTCCTTATCTTCTTTATAACTTTACCTACGCCAAATATAAAGTTATATATAACACAACTATATTGTCATAGTAATGTTATATATAACTTCAACCATTAAGTCAAATATTATTTATCATAAAAATACATTTTTAGACAATATAACAAAATATAAGGGCTATTTTTCAATAGCCCTTAACGCGCCATTTAATTATCCTTCAATATAGCATCCAGTGATATCAATATCTTGGAAAGCAGTTCTTAACATTCCTTTTAATTTAGGAGAAACTGCGTAATCTCTCACACGGCAATAGATAGGACCAACAGGCATTTCTTCCATTAATAATTTTTCAGCATCAACTAATAATTGAGTACGTTTTGCTGTATCAGCTTCTTTTCTTGCATCTTCAATTAATTTGTCATATTTAGCATTTGACCATGATGTGTGGTTGTTTCCACCATCTGTAACCCATAAATCCATGAAAGTCATTGGGTCATTATAATCTGGACCCCAACCAGCCATAACTACAGAGAATTGTTTATCTGTCATAGCTTGAAGTCTAGCTTTGTATGTTAATTGGTTAATTTCCATCTTAACACCTAAGTTTTGTTTTAATTGTTCTTGCACATAAGCACACATACGAGCAACACTGTCACCTTCATCAGCAATCATAGTGATTTTGAAAGTTTCTAATGTTAATCCTTCTTCTCTTAAACCTTCTTCTAATAATTTCTTAGTCTCAGTGTAATCATTATTAGCAGGTCTTTCAATTAAATCACCAACAGCTTTTTTGAATTCTCCTTGAGCAATAGCTTCTGGTGTAAATGAAGTTGCTACAGTAGAATCGTTTTGTAAGATACTCTTAACAAATCCTTCAGCACCCATACCAATTGTTAAGGCTTTACGCACTTTTGCATTGTTTAAACCTTTTTCTTTTGTATTAAACTCTAAATAGAAATTAGAACCATCATTGTATTGTAACACTTCAGTTCCTTCTTTTTTCAATTGTTGAGTTTGTTCACCAGTAAATCCAGCCATATCAAGATTTCCAGCTTTGAATTCATTCATAATAGTATTTGTATCAGTGATCATTCTCATTGTACATTTATTAATTTTAATACTGTCTGCATCCCAGTATTTATCATTCTTTTCTAAGACAATATTGTCTTGGTGAGTCCAAGAAGTTAAATTGAATGCACCATTAGTTACAATTTTATCTGCTTCTGTTGCATATTTATCATATCCACCAGCATCATTAAATCCTTTTTCATTAACTGGGAAGAAACTTTGATAAGCAGTTAAACCTACGAAGTAATCATAAGGTCCAGTTAATTTAAATTCTAAAGTATAATCATCTAAAGCTTTATATCCAGCATTTTTCTTTGC
Source organism: Coprobacillus sp. (assembly GCF_984815275.1). Classification (NCBI taxonomy): domain Bacteria; kingdom Bacillati; phylum Bacillota; class Erysipelotrichia; order Erysipelotrichales; family Coprobacillaceae; genus Coprobacillus; species Coprobacillus sp. Next base: position 59,653 of record NZ_CFJNYH010000004.1, on the reverse strand, counting down.
TTTCTCCCATCCAGCTTTATCTTTTTGTTTTAAAATGTTTGAAGCACCTTCAATTAATGGAGCCCAAGTTCCAGCATATTCAGCACCGTTTTTTAAATAGAATAATTGATCAAGAGCGAAAACAAAGTCATGTGCAGTTACTTTTTCTCCGTTTGACCATACAGCATTGTCTCTTAAATTGAAAGTAACAGTTAATTTATCATCTGATACTTTCCAATCTTTAGCAACACCTGGTTCAGGTTTATCATTTTCATCTAAAACAACTAACCCTTCCATACATTGTCTTAATACGTTCCCGTCAATTGAACCAGTTGCTTTAATTGAGTTTAATGTTTTAGGTTCAGTTTGTAAGTTGATAACAATGTCTTTGCTAGCAGAACCAGTCTTACCTTTGTCGCCTCCACAGCCAGCTAATAAGGTTACTGACATTGCTACGCCTAATACACCGACAAGCAATTTTTTGAATTTCATATTCTTCCTCCTCTTTTTTCCCCTAAAAGTCAAACTTTTAGTATATGAGTATTCTATCATAAGATTGTATTCAATTCTATACATTTTTTATTTTTTTGTATAAAAAAGACAAATTAACACTTTAAAATTCTAAATATAAGAATTTTCTACCAAAATAATGAATGTTTCATTGTTTAAACAATTGCATCTTGTGAAATAATTTTGAAATTTGCTAAATTTAGTTAATTTTGTGTCTCATCAGAGTTATGAACGTGGACATCTAATTGTGAGTATGGAATGACTATTCCCTCACGATCAAAGGCCTTTTTAATCTGCTCTGTAAGATCATCTTTAAGATCATAATAGTGTTCTGTTTCTGTCCAAACTCGCAATGAAATTGCAATTGAATTTTCACGATATTCACTGACTCTTACATACACCAAAGGTTCTTTTAAAGTATATGGATGTTGATTAATGACATTCATAATCAATTTTTTAGCAAGTTCGACATCATTATGATAATGGATATCTATAGTCATATCGACTCGACGTTTATCTTCATGTGAATAATTGACGAAAGTTGACGAAGCCAATTCATTATTAGGAATGACAACCATCTTATTATCAAATGTCATTAGAATAGTATATAATAATTGAATTTCCTGTATTTTCCCAATATATGTATTCACTTCAATAATGTCACCTTTCACAAAAGGTTTAGCAAACAAAATAACAATCCCCGAAACAATACCTTTCATAGAATCTTGCAACCCTAAAACAATTGCAGCTCCAGCTGTTGTGAGGACAGCAACAAAAGAAGTTACAGGAACACCTAATTGAGCAATAACAGTAATTAACAAAATAATTTTTAAGCCGATATGAATAATAGATTTCACAAAATTAATCACAATAGGATCAATATGTGAACGATTCATCATCTTGACAATAAAATGTATTAAAATCTTTATACCATACCATCCAAATAAAAAAATCAAAAAAGCATCAATAAAGTTTTTGCCTACTCCACTATACTTATCTATTAAATATGAAAAGATTTTTTCCATAAAATCACTCCTTTTCTCCTTATTATATACAAGTTCCTTGAATAATCCAACATCCCTAATACAAAAAGGTTGCATTATTTTATAAATAAGATAAAATAGTAATGTCAAATTACATACAATAAATAAGGAGGAATCTCATGAAAGTCGCTATATTGACTGATAGTAATAGTGGTATCACTCAAGACGAAGCCAATAAACTCGGCGTTTTCGTCCTACCTATGCCTTTTACTATTGATGGTCAAGAATATAAAGAAGATATCAATCTCTCGCAAGAGGAGTTTTATGATAAATTAATGAATAATGCAGAAGTATTTACTTCTCAACCTGCAGTTGGTGAAGTCACTCAACTTTTTGATAATATTTTAAAAGATTATGATCAGATTGTACACATTCCAATGTCTAGTGGTCTAAGTGGTTCGTGTCAAACAGCATTGATGTTAGCAGAAGAGGATGAATACAAAGGAAAAGTTTATGTTGTTGATTCTCAACGTATTTCTGTAACTCAAAAATATGATGTCCTTGATGCATTAGAACTCTCTAAACAGGGAAAGAACGCCAAAGAAATTCATGACATTTTAATGGAAAATAAATTAAATGCAACAATTTATATTACAGTCAATACCTTAGAATATTTAAAAAAGGGTGGAAGAATTACTGCTGCAGCTGCAGCATTAGGTGGATTATTAAAGATTAAGCCAATTTTGACTATTCAGGGTGAAAAATTAGATTCTTACCAAAAGACACGCACAATGGCAAAAGCAAATAAAATTATGATTGATGCTACAATGAAAGATATCAAAGAAAGAATTGATCCAGATACAGAAAATATGGATAATGCACGTATTATGGTTGCCTATACTTATGATAGAGATCAAGCCCTTGAATTAAAAAAACAAGTCGAGGAAGCATTTCCAAATCACGAAGTGATATGCGATCCGCTTTCCTTAAGTGTGGCTTGTCATATTGGTCCACATTCTCTAGCAGTGGCAGCTTGTAAAAAAATTATTTAGTATGTAGATGAGAATGGCTTCCATTCTCATTCATTTTATTATAAAATGTTGACGAAGTGGTATACTATAAAAAAACACAGAAAGAAAGGTGAAGTATCAATGGCAGATATGCCTCAAAAACGTTCTCCTCAACGTAGAAGAACGCCTTATAATAGAACCAAGAAATCGAATATAAAAAATGATAGCCACACTTTAGATACAAAAGTCTTCGCACTAGGAGGACTTAATGAAGTCGGAAAGAACATGTACTGCATTGAACATGATGATGAAATCATTATTATAGATGCTGGTGTTAAATTCGCTGAAGATGGACTACCAGGAATAGATTATGTTATTCCAGATTATTCGTACTTAAAACGCAATCAAAAGAAAATTAAAGCTTTATTAATTACTCATGGACATGAAGATCATATTGGAGGAATTCCCTTCTTATTACAAGTTGTACACATTCCTTTCATCTATGCCTCACCACTAGCATGTGCTATGATTCGCAGAAAACTTGAAGAAAGACGTTTAACACAGGCAACAAAACTTGTACAAATTGATAATTTATATCAAATTAAAACAAAACACTTCAATATTGGTTTCTTTAAAACAAACCATTCTATTCCAGAATCTTTAGGGATTATTGTCAATACACCTAATGGTCGAGTTGTGGCTACTGGTGATTTTAAATTTGACTTAACACCAGTTGGTGATCCTGCTGATTATCAGGTGATGTCATTCTTAGGTGAGACTGGTGTCACTCTCTTGTTAAGTGATTCAACGAATGCTGAAGTCCCTAACTTTTCTATTAGTGAAAAGCAAGTTGCTTACAGTGTTCAAGAAGAATTTAGAAAGACAGAAGGTCGATTAATTGTTGCAACATTTGCATCAAACGTACATCGTGTTCAGCAGATTATTGATGCAGCAGTTAAATTCAATCGTAAGATTTTAGTATTTGGTCGTTCTATGGAAAACAATATTCAAGTATCCCGTAAACTTGGATATATTAAATGTCCTGATCGTTTCTTTATTAAAAATGAAGAAGCAAAAAGATTACCAGATAATGAAATTTGTATTTTATGTACTGGAAGCCAAGGTGAAGCACTTGCAGCTTTAAGCCGTATTGCTAATGGAACACATCGTCAGATTTCTATCAAATCAGGTGATACTGTTTTATTCTCATCAAATCCAATACCAGGGAACGCAGGGAGTGTCAGCAAAGTTATCAATAAACTTTATCGTGCTGGAGCTAGAGTCTTAACAAATGAAGCTATTAATAATCTTCATACATCAGGACATGCTTCACAAGAAGAACAAAAATTAATGTTGTTATTAACAAGACCTAAATATTTCTTCCCAGTTCATGGTGAATATCGTATGTTAAAAATTCATGCCAAACTCTTTGAAGAGGTGGGATTAATAAAAGGAAATGCTTTTGTGTTATCAAATGGTGATTCTATATTATTAAGAAATGAAGAAGCACGTTTAGGACCACGTGTTCATGTTGATGATATTTATGTTGATGGAAATGATATTACTGGTTTATCAACCGCTGTTTTACGTGATCGTCAAATCTTAAGTGAAGATGGAATGGTTTCTGTTCTTATTTCAATGGATTCAAGAGCTGGATGCCTTTTAAACAAACCAATTATCATGTCACGTGGATTTGTCTATATGAAAGATAGCACTGAAATGATAAGAGAAGCAGAAATGCTTGTTGGTAAAGCGCTAACGCAACTTCTAAAAAGAAAGACGACCTTTGGTGAAATTAAAAATACAATTAGAGATACTCTTGGCCCTTACTTTTATCAAAAAACAAAACGTAATCCAATGATTATCCCTGTTATCATGAACAAAAAAGCATGAAAAAACTAAAATTGATAAGACGATTAATACTCTTGTTAATCGTCTTTGGTTTATTCTTTACTGCTTATTATACATATGCTATTTCACCAAATGATTACACTTTTTCCACATATAACTATGTCAACAAAGATGTAACATCGGCACTTAATGGTTTTAAAATTGCATATATATCAGATACAAATCTCACAGATAAAGAGAGCGTGAGCAGACTCAAGAAAATGATTGACAAACTCAATAGTTATCCCTTTGATATGGTTATTTTTGGTGGTGATTTATATGATGGAGCAATTGTTGAATCTAAAGATGTCTCTGCTGCTTTAAAAAGTATTGAATGCAAATATGGTAAATTTGCTATATTAGGAGAAAAAGATAATTCTTCATCATTAGAAGTGACACAAATCCTCAATGATGGTGGCTTTGAGGTGCTTGAAAACACAGCACGAACAATCCATTATAAAGAAGCCAGTTTTCTTCTTCTTGCATGTCATCAAGATACCGATATCTCCTCGCTGAAAGGAGATACCAAAACTATAAAAATTGGTATAACACATCAGCCAGATAGTTTTCAAAATCACAAAGGTAAACTTGATTTACAATTATCTGGACATAGTTACGGCGGTTCAATTTATATACCTTATTATGGTGCTTTACTTGCTCCTGATAATGCCAAAATATATAATCATGGAATTTATGAAGAATCAAATTCAGTTTTACTTGTCTCTAATGGTTTCCATGGACCTGCATCATTTCCATATAAGTTTCTTGCAAGAAATGAAATTAATTTTATTACTTTAAATACAAGTAGCAACTCCCAATAGAGAGTTGCTACTTTCTTGTTCCATATTTTAAATGATATAAAGCTTCTAAAACTTCAAAAATATAAGTTATAGAAAATTTGCCAATTAAAGAATAATGATTGTTTCCAACTCGTAAGATCATATCTACTCTATCACTAAATGAGAATTCTTCAAGTTGTGTGATAACAATAATATAGGCTGGAGTTTTCATTAATGCTCTCATAGCATCAGGATGATCTTGGAAGAATCCTCCTGCAATTGAAGAAACGATAATTAAATCATTACAATCCAATGATTTATATATCTCTTTTTGCTGTTCTAAAGGATACATAGCAGTACAATCTTTTCCTAAATATGATAAGGCAATTTGTAATTGCATAGAAACAGATTGAGTAAAGAAATTTCCTGCAAAACAAATTCTTTGTGACTCATGAATTTTATCAACAACTTTCATTAAATCTTCATACTGAATATTGTCATATGTATCTTGTAGATTATGAATAATATTTTGAAAGTGATCTTTAAAAATTTCTTTTCCTTCATTAATTGTTTCTCTTGCTGGTAACTGATGATCAAACAATAAACGTTTAGAATCCTGATTAAAGAAATTCAAATTCATTGTGACATCATTCTTGAAATCAGCAAAAGATTCATAATTAAGTTTTCTACACAAACGAGAAATCGTTGCAGTTGACACATAACACATATCAGCGACTTCCGTAATTGTACTCTGTGGAATTTGATATATATTTTGAAGGATTTTTTTTGCAGCTCCCCAATAAACATCATGCACATTTGTCATGTTGATAAAATTAATTAAGTTGTAAAATGCACTTCTCACTTAGGCTGCCCCTCCTCATACTTGATGACTGTCACTTCACCTGTTGTTAAACATAAACAGTTAAGCTGTCCTTTATTTCCAACTGCTAATCCCCCGTCAATAGCAATCTTATTGTGATAATCAGGATCATGCCATATATCAAATGAATGGTCATCATTAATAAAACAACAAGGGGTATGACCAAAAATGTATGTATAATTAGGATTTGCTTCATTTAAGTAGAAATATTCTCGAATCCAAGCAAGTATATCCTCATTATTCTCTTCTAAAGGAATTTCTGGATCAACACCTGCATGAACCAGAACATAATGTTTATCATTTAAATCTAACTCTATATAACTTGGTAATGAATCAATAAAAGCAATAACTTCTTTTATAAACATTTGTTTAAGATCAAAATATTCTTCATAAGGAATGCAATCTTTTTGAAGGTACTCTCTGATACTATTCACTGTTTTCTGTGCACCATTTTGTTTCCATAAACGATAAGGATTTGATCTTTCTGAATCCAAATCATTATATTTCAATGCTGTTTGCATAGACTGACGCATCATAATTTCATGGTTACCCTTAATCATATGAATATTATCCATTGCCTGTACAAAATAGTAAATATCTATACTATTAGGACCACGATCCATAATATCACCTAATATATATAATTCATCATTATCATTAAAACCAATGCGATCTAATAATAATTGTAATAATACAAATTGACCATGAAGATCTGATATAACAAATATTCTTTTTTCCATATATCATCACCCTATTATATTTTACCATAATTATTTTTTTTAATAAACCAAAGCCACTCACATTTTAAAAAATTATACAGGCAAAAGATTCACTGATGACAGTGAATCTTTCTATAATTACTCTCTCACTTGTACTTGGAATCGAATTACAACTGTACCCATTGGTTCAATAGTTGGTATTGTGTAATATAATGTGTAATCATCAATTGATGGAACTTGAGGCACATCATCAACTTCAAATGTGTTCAATATATAATCTGTACCATATGGAATGCGATCATTAAAGACAATATTCTTAAGTGGGCATAATGAATTATTCCTAATTGTGATTGTATAAGTCAAAATGTCTCCTACACATGCTTCACATTTATCAACTTCTTTATAGATTGTTGGTGGTATTCTCACAATTGTTTCTACTGTATTGCTATCAATAACCAAACAGTCAGATATAATTTGTGCAGTATTTTCAATTCTATTAATTGCCATAATAAAAACCTCCTTTCACTTTATCATATGAAAGGAGTTATTTTATTTCTGTTCATTCATCTTATATTTATAAGGAAGTTTTTTAATCAAAAATAATATTCATTGTTTTTTATGAATTATATTCTTATCTCTACAATGTCATCAATTGATTTTGACTTAAATCTTTGTTCATTTTACAGTTTATTTATCAAAAAAGTGGGATTTGTTGCATACATTAATGCCACTTCCTTTGTTATTTGCTTGTGTTTGTATAGTTCTAAAAGTGAATCATCCATTGTTATCATATTTTGATTTCTATTTGTTGCTATTGCATTATCAATCTGATGTGTTTTTCCTTCTCTTATTAATGTTCTAATAGCTTGATTACAGATCATAATTTCGAATACAGGAATCATTTTCCCATCTATACTAGGGACTAATTGTTGTGAAATAACTGCACTCAAAACCATAGCTAACTGTACCCTTATTTGCTGCTGTTGTGAAGATGGGAAAACATCAATCATACGATCAATTGTATTGGCAGCACCAATTGTATGTAAACTTGAGAAAAGTAAATGGCCTGTTTCAGCAGCAGTCACAGCAATGTCAATAGTCTCAAGATCTCTCATTTCACCTACTAAAATGACCTCTGGTGCTTCTCTTAATGCTGCTTTCAAAGCTGAAATGTAATCCCTTGTATCATGATAGACTTCACGTTGAGATACAATACTGCGATTGTGAGTATGAAGATATTCAATTGGATCTTCAATTGTTATAATATGTGCATCGCGTGTTTTATTAATTTGATCAATAATACATGCTAATGTTGTTGACTTGCCACTCCCTGCTGGTCCAGTAAGCAGAACCATTCCTTTCTTGAGTTGAGCTAAATTGATAATCACTTCAGGAATATGCAAACGTATAGGATCTGGCATCTCAAAGCTAACAACCCTTAAAACTGCAGCAAATGAGTTTCTTTGACGATAAACATTTACACGAAATCTACCAACTCCAGGAATTGAAAATGAAAAATCATCGTCTCCATTTCTAATAAATTGATCAATATCATCTTTATTGGCAATAGCATATATTTCTCTAATCAAGTGTTCTGTATCCTCTGGTTTCAATTTCTCCTGATTGTATTTTTGAATTTTACCATGAATCTTGACAGCACATGGTGATCCAGCAACTATAAAGACATCAGAAGCATTTCGTTTTACCACATCCATAAGCAATTCTTTAGCATCCATTTTCTATTCCCTCCCACTTATCTTTTTCAATGATATTATCTCTAGCTGATTATTACTTATTTCTATAATCATCTCAAGTTTAAAATCATTATTCATTGCTGCTTGTAAAACATATTGATTATTTTTCTTCTTATAATCACCTTCCCAATTCTTAAGTTTACTATCAATATTGTCAATATCTAGCTGATAGTAGAACTTAAAAAGCTGAGATTCTGCCTGATAATACTGATTTGTTATATTCATTTGACGAATTGTACTTTCATAAAAAGAATTTGCCTTCAAATAAGACAAAACTGATAAAATACACATAACCAAAATCACAAAAATCATAAAAATTAATGGTGCACCAATTCCAAGATGAGAAAATATACGTTTTTTAGCCATGAGAAGTCCCTCCCAATACAAAAGGAGTCTCACAAATGACATCATCTTGATTAAAAATACTTATCACGCCATGTTTAACCTGATCTTCCCATATTACGATTTTTATATTCTCTTTCTGATATGTATTCGTATCTATTTTCTCAACTTTAAAGAGTTGTTCCAAAGGAGTCTGAGGATAAGCCTGCATTGTTTCAATCATACTTTGCATTTCTAACATAGCATTTTGAATCATAACTCCATCCATTTGTTTTTCTTTTGCTTTGACTAAAAATGAAATACATACAGTTGTTGACAATGCAAAAAAGAAAATAACAATAATCAATTCCATCATAAACGAAAAAGATTGATTTTTTCCTTTCATAGACACCCTCCTCTAAGCATGTAAATAAACTGATAACCTTTTTTGATACTGCTCTTTCTTAACTATAAAAGTATATAAATTCTCTTGTCTATCTATCTGAAAATCATCAAGAATAAATAAATTTGTTCCTTCATCTAAAGAAGGAAGATAATCTAAATCTGTATATAATTCCTTCAAGTATCCATTGAGATAATATATATAAGTTGCTGTTTTCGTAGTAACCATTTTCAAACATTTTCTGCCTTGTATAGATACAACTGAAATAGCCCCTTTTTCATCCATTGCCTTCAACTTTGTATTTAAATAAGCTAATGGTATATTCAAATCATCTTCTAAAAGACATTGTTCATTTAACTTTTGATACCCTTTAATCTCATATGCTACAACAAAGAATGAACCAAGGACAAACAGTAAGAATAATGTTAATGATAATAATATATGTATATGATGATGCCTACTCATAATGTCTTCTCCCTTTGATGAACCTCAATAGTTGGTTGCAGATTATCTCCCTCATAATGATAAATAATGGGATATTCATCCTCATTTAACAACAACCCATAATGTTCTTTAAGATAATAAATATCTTGAGGATATCTTCCTTCTATACTATAACACTTTAAACACAATGTCCAAATTGTCTCTTTAATTCTCAAAAGCTCCTCCTCTTCAGAATAAGATTGTGCAGATTGGAATCCAAAAACAATCATGAATATAACCGTCATAAAAATAACAATTTTTATTATTTTTTTCATAATTCCCTCCATCTCTATCCACCATATCTACTAGACACTTATAAATTAAGTTTCTACAAAGAAGACATAATACTGACTAATGGCAACATCACTGATAATAAAACAACTCCAACAATCACTGAAAGAAAGGTCACTATAGCAGGTTCTATAATATTTAAAAAGTGAGCTATTGATTGACTGACTTCATCTTGATAATGATTAGACAATGTTTTCATAACTGCATCTACCTGACCAGTTTGGAAACCAATCTGAATCATATTTAATTTCATTCCTTTATAGATTTGATGTTGTGAAACAGCATCAACAAAAGAAACACCTTGTTCTAAATCATGATAACATTGTTTCAACTGATTTTGTAATTGAGAATTATCAACTAATTCAATTGTATAATGAACTGCTTCCTGTAAATCATAGCCACTTGAAACAAATAATGATAATGCATAAGTCAATTGTGCATGATTCATATGATTCGCAATTTTTTTGGTTATCCAAGATTTTTGAACAAACATAACCATAATATCTTGATGCGATTTTTTGGCATATACATAAAAAGAAATGATCATAATCATAAAGATACCTAAAATCATAAATCCTAACATAGAAAATATTTGACCAAAATTCATAAACCGACTTGCAAAAGAAGACAAATGACTTCCTAAGCTCATAAGTACATTTTCAAAAATAGGTAAGACTTGAAAAACAACAACTCCCACAACAACAAACATCATTATAAAAAGAATAATAGGATAAGTCAGAGCTTGCTGGAGTTGAGAAGTCATATCATCCATTCGTAAATAATATTCACCCAACGACTCCATAACATCATCAATATGTCCGCTCACTTCTCCAACTTTTAATAAATGAACCATATAATCATCAAACATTCCTGTTCTTTCAATCGCTAGGCTTAAATGAGCATCTTCTTTCATATAACCCAAAATAGCTTCTAATGCTATTTTTAGATTTTGATTCTCTAAATCTTGCTGCATCATTTCAATACCCTGCTGTACACTTAATCCTGCTTTTAAAATCATTGCCATCTGATTGGAAAACTGATATTTTTCTTCTAAAGATAATCTCATCTCAAATAGCCTCCTTTAGTAATAATAAATAGCTTGATACTTACCATTATAATCAAATTTTGAACTTGCAAAAGTGGGATCCATTCTCGTCCAAGTTCCTTTATCCATAAAGATATCTGGATTAATCCATCCTTCACCTTCTATATAAACTTCTACCCAGGCATGATATTCCACATCTGTATCACCACAAATTAAACGCGCAGGTATATGGTTTATTCTTAGCATAGCTACCATCATAGAAGCATAATCAAAACAAATACCTGTTTTATTTTTTATAATATTGTTTAGATTTGGGATTAAATATTTTTGAGTTGCTTCCACTGCCTTTTCATCGTCATATGTTATATTATCTACAACATAATTATAGATATTTTGAATCCGTTGCAGATCATTTTTATCCTTTTTCACTATATCTATAGCTATTGAAGTAATCTTATCACCTGGCTGATAGTCAACCAATTGATTAGGATATAAAAATGGAGAAAGTTCATCTTTTATTTGAACATCTAATGTAAGTGATTTTTTCATAGCATAGTTATCACCTTCAACATTTTCATATATACCTAAATAATATTTACCATTTCCCATCTGCAGTGGAAAAGCAACAGGATTCTGATTGATTAAATCATAATAATAACTTTTTTCACCTTTACGAATTAATAACTTTATTTTCTGCTCACTTTTATGATTAAGCGAAGCAGTAACATAACCTTGATCTATATGTGAATAATTTACGTTTGCAATATCTGAAGACAAAATTTTTTGTCCTGAATTATCTGGATAATAAATATCATCAATTCCATAACCTGAAGAATCAGGATAATCACTCGGATATTCTTTTACATCTTTTTGCGAACTACATCCAAAAAGGAAACAGGATAATGTTAACATCAACAAAAAAACTTTTTTCATTTTGTTCACTACCCTCCTTTTCCCCCATTATACACCAATTTATCCCATTGAGGAATTCTTTCCTACAACCCCTATAAAAAATATAACTTATAAGTCATCAAGACATAAAAATCAAGACATTAATCTTGATTATCGGTTCTAACCATTCTATTGTCCCTTGCTATGAATTATTGTATAGTCATAGAAAATTTTAAGTATACTGATTATATTTTATATGTTTTGAGTTTTTTGGATATTAAATAACAAAAGCAACATATGTTTCCACTCTGTGACTTAATATCATTCATTTAAACAAGTCATCTCATATAATAAAGCAGAAGCCATTTTTTAAGCTTCTTTTAAACTCATTAAACCCACTTCTTCTATTGATATATCTATGATCATCTTTTTTTGTATTGCTGAAGTTATGACAGTGTTTAGTACTCTTTCCATGACCATATTTGCGTTCTTAAAGTCACATGCTGGTAATAAAACAATAAACTGATTAAAACTGTAACGTGAAACAATATCACCAGTACGGAGCTTATGTATAAGAGCATTTTGAATTTTCTGCATGATTTTCTTGATATACTCACTTTCTAAATCCGTATAGAGAAATGATGTTTTTATTGTTATTAAACATAAATGTGCACAAATACCTAATCTATCCATCATTCGCATTTGCATATTATAAATATCTTTAAATGCACCATATTCACAGAAAAATGCTCCCTCTTTATTCTCTAAGGTCAAATCCTTTTGAATATCATTAATATGACCCTCATCATGACTTTCTTGTCTAATAATTTCATATAAATCTCTCATTTTAGAAGAGGGTTGAACTCCCATTGTTTTGTATAATAAATCTGTTGTTGCACGATATGTTTCAATTGATTCATGATATTTTTGCTGTAAATACAGAGACTCAATTAAAATAATGTATAAATCCTCATTAAGATTGTCAATTGCTAGGGCACCTTGTGCTAATTTTTCCATCATTGTATATTTTTTCTGTTGTTTTAATAATTTTGCACAATCTATGACTCGAGATAAATAAAGCGTATGATAGTAGGCATTTAATGATAAAATATGATAATCATCAATGTCAGATAAAAAATATCCTGTATAAAGTGTTAAAAATTTGTTATATAACTCATTCTCCTGATGTCTTGATACCAATTCCAGATTATATTTTTCAAACAGATAAGCATCAATTTCAATTGTATATTGCCGATTAATTAAGTATCCACCTTGCCCTGTTATTACAAAATCATACAAATTCAGTTGCTGTTTAAGAAGTGTACGTAAACGATAAATAAGATTTTTTAAAGCAGCAATAGGATTTTCAACTTCATCTTCGTACCAAAGAATATCTATTAATTCCTCTGAAGAAATAAACCGTTGATGATAATAAAGCAAATAAACCAACAGTTTAAAAAGCTTTTTAGATTTCATTTGATCCTTTCCTAAAATGATATTGTTATAATTCATAGTAAAATTATTAAACATTGTGACATATATAATCTGATCCTGCATCTTCATAGCCCCTCCTCATATATATTGTACCTTTTATGAATGGCGATTTCTACATTTCATAACTTTATTTCCAACTTTTATCCATATTTCATGACAAAGCCATCAGAATCACAGTGAGAAATTCTTACACTCTCATATCTATCGACAATCACATACATTACATATCACACTTCCCTTTGACGAAACATAAAGTTTATTCAATAACCACATCCCAATGCCTTTGCTTATAAAATTTACAATAGAGATGACTGTCAATATGATGAAAAACGTCTATATAAAAAAATTGACTTTCAAGACAAGAAAATTTTGCACAAAAAGATTATATTTGTTTTATGATATAAGAAAGAAGGTGAAATCATTATGACAACAGAAGACTTCTATCAATCACTATATCATGATATTTTTTTAAAATGGATTTTATTAAATGCCCAAGATTATATGAAAGATAATATAACTTGTCAGGTGCAAGAAGAAAGCGATATATCTACAACACTTTTATTTCATACAAATAAAATGATTGGACGTGTAACAATATGGCATAACAATATTGTTGAAGAAGAAATTAAACAAAAGAACTGTCAAGATAATCTTTTCTATCTTCATTATAAAATTGTTGATCTTGGTCAAGCAAAATCTTTATTTAAAGAATTTTATCACACTTTAATGAAACATAATCAACAAAAATTAATAAAGATTGGAATTTGTAGTAGTGATGGTTTTTCAACATCTCTATTTGTAGAAGAATTAAAAGCAATTATGAGTATGGAAAATATAGAATTTGCGTTTGATTCTCTTTCATTAGATGAACTCTATCAGAGTTATCGTCATTATGATCTTTTATATCTTGCTCCTCAATTAGCCCAAAAAGAACCTGAGATAATTCTTCATACTCAACATCTTGTTCCAATTCATGTCATTGATGCAACCGATTTTGCAACAAAAGATTATCAAGCTATTCTCAAAACAATTCAAAAACATCTGAGTTATGTAAAATGCTATCAATAACGATAGCATTTTTTTAGTTCAATGGATGATAAATATATTGTTGATATTTATGTTTTTGTTTCATATCTATGAAAAATGAGATATAAATACCAGTTTCTAAATACTCCTCTTTTATGAATTCATAAGTCTGTTGAATTTGTTGAAAGATTTCCCCATGATCATAGGGAATATATAATTCAATTAATTCATAATCTTTAAAGAGAGTTTCAATCATCAGTTCTTCTAATTTATCTAAGTTGATTTGTTCCTTAACAGAAACAAAAACATATGGTTGATGTGGTTGTAAAAAAGCATAACGATCTTTATCCACTTTATTATAAACATATATAACAGGTGTATCTTTAACTCCTAATGCTTCTAAGACTTGTTGTGTTGTCTCAATTTGAATATCACTGTATGCTGAAGATGAGTCTACAACATGCAGTAATAAATCTGCTTCTTTGACTTCTTCTAAAGTAGAGCGAAATGCTTGAACCAGATGATGAGGCAGTTGATTAATAAATCCAACTGTATCACTCATAATAATTTCTTTATGACCTTTTAAAGTGACTTTACGAGAAGCTGTTTGGAGTGAAGCAAATAACATATCTTCTTGAAATACCTTTTTATCAGTAAAATAATTTAATAAAGATGATTTTCCGCTATTTGTATAACCAACCAAACATACAACCTTTTGTTGATTACGTTTACGCAATTGCCTTTGCGTCTGTCTTTGTTTAACAATTGATTGAAGTTCTCTCCTTGCCTGTACCAATTGTCTATGAATGACTCGACGATCAAGTTCAATTTGCTTTTCTCCACTACCTCTAAAACCTGAACCACCTTGTTGAGAATAAAGTTCTTCTTTCATTCCAGCTAGTCTCGGTAAAAGATATTGATTTCTTGCGATTTCTACTTGTAACTTTGCTTCTTTTGTCTGAGCACGTGATTCAAATATCCTTAAAATCAAATCACTGCGATCACTAACTTCTACATCTAGTTCATCCGTTAGATTTTTTATCTGCATGGGTGAAAGCTCTTCATTAAAAATAACCATATCATCATCAGTTAACATATCTTTCAATTCCTGAACTTTCCCTTTTCCAATATAATATTTTGGAGATATTTGTGATAGTCTTTGAATCATAACATCTTTCACTTCAATTTGACATGCTCTTGCCAATTCCTTTAATTCTTCCATTGAAATATGAAGATCATAATACATATGATCATATTCTACACCTACAAGTATCGCCTTCACATTCTCACCTCTTTCTCTATTATAAGGAGTCACTATGAAAAAAGCCAACTATTATTTTACTTTATTTCTTGTTTTATTCACAACCATATTTTCATTTATGAATATGTTTCAGATTGTAAAAGTTTCAACGAATGTCATTCAAATTGTATTATCCAATCTTTTACCATCATTACTTCCATTCATGATTTTAATTTCATTATGTTTATCATTAGGATTATTTCAACTCTTTAGTTATTTCATCCAGTTTCTTTTTTCACCATTATTTCATTTAACTCCACACATGTCCTCATTATATTTTGTATCTTTTTTCTGTGGTTATCCAACCAATGCCAAAATTATAAAAGAATCCTATGAGTTAGGATATATTAATATAGATCAACTTCAACATCTTTTATCCATAGCTTCTTTTTCTTCTTTAAGTTTTATTTTTGTTTCACTTAGTTTACCACTTGATAAGGCACTCTTAATATATCTTTGTCATATTATTCCAAGTCTTATCAAAGCAATTATTCATAAAGAGGATTATCAGTTTTTGAGTTTCAGTGAAACTCTTTATTCTTTAAAAAATCCCCATATGACTTTTGTTCAAGCCTTAAAACAAAGTATTATGTCTTCATTAACTGCGTTTATTTTTATTCTTGGGTATATGTTGGTTTTTCAATTTGTAGGATATAGCCTTCATTCTATTATTCAAAATGAATTTATATTAGCAGTTATACAAGGCTTCTTAGAATTTAGTTCAGGTGCTATTCAATTATTAAAATTCAATCACTTTTTAGTATATCCATTTGTTTGTTTCTATCTGTCATTTTCAGGTTTGTCTGTTTTAATGCAAGTTGATAATATCTTAGAAGGAATTCCTTATTCATTTCAAAGATATTTTAAAGATCGTCTTGTTCATGGATTAGCGTCTTTTCTACTATGTACGCTTATTATGTTATTGTTATTTTAAATCTATAATATACATTATTTGACATTCATGAAATATATGTTAAAATAATAGTAACCATTATTAATAAGGAGGGAAAATATGTCAGATACAAAATTAAGATACTCCAAACAAAGAGAAACTATCTATGAAGTCTTAAGGGAAGATCCATCTCATCCAAATGTAGATACAATATACATGAATGTGAGACAGATTATTCCTGATATAAGCCTGGGGACGGTTTATAGAAATTTAAATCTACTTGCTGATCAAAAACGAATCTTGCGCCTTGATGTTGGTGATGGTGCAGTTCATTTTGATGCAAGATTAGAACCACACTATCATATGGTTTGTGATGAGTGTGGAAGTATTCAAGATTTATTCTTAGATGAAACTCTTATTTCTCCTCTTATCGATAAGGTTCAACAAGTTTGTGATGATCAAATTACATCGGCGGAAATATTATTTCATGGAACTTGTCGCCACTGCTTAAAAAAGAAACATTAGAAAGGAGGGCATATCAAATGCCTACATTAAAAGGAACAAAAACTGCTAACAATTTATTACACGCTTTCGCTGGAGAATCTCAAGCAAGAAATCGTTACACTTACTACTCTTCAATTGCTAAAAAAGAAGGATATGTACAAATCGCTAATATCTTTGAAGAAACTGCTAACCAAGAAAAAGAACATGCTAAAAGATTAATGAAATTATTAAACACTGAATTAAAAGGTGAATGTTTACATGTTGAAGGAGATTTCCCAATCTTATTAGGGACAACTGCTGAATGTTTAAAAGCTGCTGCAGCTGGAGAAAACGAAGAATGGACAGATATGTATCCTGAATTTGCTAAAATTGCTGATGAAGAAGGATTCCCTGAAATTGCTGAAGTATGCAGAAGTATCGCAGTTGCTGAAAAAATGCATGAAGCAAGATATTTAAAATTATTAGAAAACTTGGAAAATGGAACTGTATTTGAAAAAGCTGAAACAGTAACATGGAAATGCAATAACTGTGGATTTATTTTTGAAGGAACAAAAGCTCCTGAAAGATGTCCAGCATGTGATCATCCTCAAGCTCACTTCGAAGCTTATACTTTTTTCTTGAAATAAATATAAAAAATTGCCCTTAGGTTGGTTGGACCTAAGGGTTTATTTTTCGTCTAAAGGGTTTTGCATTTCACCTATTAATTGATTTAATTTTATAACATTATGAACACTGATTCCTAAAAGAAATGCCATAAAAAGTGCATAAACAATCCATACAATCTGAAATCCTAAATCATTTTTTGAAAATCCATTCATCATTTCATAATTATATAAAAAGAAGAAGAATATAATAGGCAACATGATAATCAATTGCTTCCACATGACTTTTTTAATCATATTTAGTTTTGAATCACGATCACTAAATATTTCATTATCTGATTGATTTATATAAGATTTCTTTTTTCTAAAATAATACCAGGTCTGATATTTCATAATATATTCCCAGCCACAGTCATCAAACATTTGAAGATAATCCGTTTCATCCTTATTTTCTTCATTATAATCCAATCGATAAACATAGTCTTCTGGTTCAACCTTTTCAAAAGTATATTTTCGTAACCACTGAAATTTTTTAAACTTCCACCCATTACTATGTTGTTCTTCTAAAAACTTTTGTTCATCAAGGAAATCTGCAAGTCCAAAGAATTTCTTGATTATTTTCGTTTCCATCACAATACCTCCTCTCTACTATTCTTATATAACCTTTCTATCCTTTTTAATTCAATGTTTAATATCTCTTGTCCCAATTGTGTTATTTGATAACACTTTCTTTTTCCTTCTTCTTTTGTAAAACGAATGAGTCCATCCTTTTCCATTTTAGATAAACTTCCATACATTGTCCCAGCCCCTATTTGAATTTCTCCATTTGTCATTTGACTGACTCGTTGAATAATGTTATAACCATGCATTTCAATTTGCAGACAGAATAAAATATAGAATCCTGTTTCAGTCATTGGTATATATACTCTTTTAATTTTTTCTTCCATTTTTACCATCCCTACTGTTAATATAAACGATAGTTATTGCAACTCCAATTCCTATAGTTATCCAAGGAAATGCAGCTGATAAAAAATCTATAATCATATTTACGCCCCTCCTTTTATATCGCACTTTGATATATCACAACACTATTGTATCGTACTGCGATGTATATGTCAATAAAAAAAAGAAAAGTTTCTCTAACCTTTCCTTATTCTAAAACAACATATCCACCACATTTAGTAAGAACATTTTCAACTAATTCTACTGCCATAACAAATTCATCAGGAATCTCACTTCGATTTTCAATTCCATATGATCTTGTTGAACGAAATCCAAAACGATGATAATATTCAGGATTCCCAACTAAAAACAAGGAAGTATATCCAAGTTGAAGAGCACGTTTCATTGCCTCTTCCATTAGCCTTGAGCCAACTTTTTGATTTCTATACTCTTTCTTGACACATAAAGGTGCTACTAACAAACCATGACTTATCCCATCAATGCCATGTATGACTTGTTTTGTCAACATCACATGCCCAACAAGTTCATTCTGTTCTTCCATAACAAGTTCTAAGGATGGAATATATCCTTCACGCTTTCTTAATTCATAAACAAAATCTTGTTCACTTCCATCACTGACTTGTGCTGTTAAAAAGGCTGTTTTCACTAAATTATAAATCTCATTATAATCAGATGTTTTTGCTTCTCTTATCTTCATATTTTCTCTCCTAGTATCCATATTTTCTGTTTCCAATAACATAAATAATAATAACCAAAATCATAGCTACAATGACATCTATAAAAGCATGTTGCTTAATCATAACTGTAGATAAACAAATGAGGAATGCCAATCCTATAATTCCTATTGATAATATTCTATGTATTTTTATTTTATCACTTTTCAATAAAGAAATCATCATCATTAAACTATTATAAACATGGATGCTTGGACACACATTAGTTGATGAGTCTATAGAGTAAATAAAAGCAATAATATCTTGGAATAAATTTTCATGTTGGATATCTACTCTTAAATTCTGTCCATTTGGTAAAATAAAATAAATGAACAAAGAGATACTCATTCCTAAAAATAAATAGAAACAAGTTCTTTTTAATCCAACTTGATCAATAAAAACAAAGTAAGCAAATCCTAAAGCAATAAATACAAACCAGAATAAGTAAGGAATTACAAAATATTCATTAAAAGGAATATATTTATCTATCCATGAATCAGTTATTATCATGTATGGTGATGTCCAGTTTTCTAAAGATATAAATCCTATCATATAAATAATGAAAAAAATTATTATATATTTAATGCTAGTGTATTTTTCTAAAAATGCTTTCATCATGAATACCTCCATGTTAGAATATATAAGAACATAATGGTTATTTTATGTGAACTTTGTATGAATGGAGTCTTTTATGAAAAATATTATTTTTGATATTGGTAATATATTATTAAGTTTTCAACCTGAATTATATCTAGAAAAACATTTTTCTCCTCCTCAAATGGGAGATTTAATGATGATTATATTTGCAAGTGATGAGTGGGTTGAATTAGATATGGGGACAATGATGATACAGGATGCTATTGATTCATTAACTTTAAAACACCCTCACTATCATGATGAAATTATTTCTGTTTTAGAAAATTGGACACAAATGTTAATTCCAATAACAGAAAATGTTGAAATAGCTTATGAATTAAAAAAGAAAGGTTATCATTTATATCTCTTATCTAACTTTCATAAAGAAGCAATTCAAACAATGTATCAACAATATGATTTCTTTGATATCTTTGAGGGTGGTGTTATTTCAGCTGAAGAAAAAGTTGTTAAACCAGATGAAGAAATCTATACGATTCTCTTAGAACGTTATCATTTAAATCCTGAAGAATCACTTTTTATTGATGATTCACTAGCAAATATAAAAGCAGGAAATCGATTAGGTATTCAAGGTATTCACTTACCCTATCTTGCGAATTTAAAAGAAGAACTTAAAAAAATTGGTCTTTTATAACCAATTTTTTATTATTTCTTACATATCATATAATGACAATTGCCTGTGAAGATAATTGATGATATCTTTTGATAAATAAATCCATATCATATTTAACAGAACCTTGAAGTGGATCACTAACATAAACAATATTATCAGTTATATTATAACCAGTTAAGACAACACAATGTTCATTTGCTAACCATTCAATATGATGACCATTGATTTCCCATTCCATTGTACTATATGGTTCATTTAAATCAATTGTTGTCCATACGATAACTGGTATACCTTTTTGAATATAACGCAATAATGTCTTAAAATCAGTAGAAGTCAGATTTAGAACTTGCACTTTAGCATCAATAGATGTCAGGTAATCCTGAGCACATTCTTGAATAACATTAGCATAGCATCCATAGCCCTCATCATCTCTTGGATTACCTACAAAGGCTTCTGAAAAATCTGTGCTTCCTATTTCTCCTTTATTTAAGAAATCATCAGCCAATATGCATTTATCAATTTTATAACCTAGATGATTTAAAACCATAGCTAATGATGTGACTTCACATCCTGTAGGAAGTTCAGGATTTTGTTGTATATTTTGAAAATCAATCATAAACTGATTATACTCTAGACTTTCACTTTCTATTTGTGATATAAAGTTTTGAATATTTTGTTTTTCTGTTTCACTAGGAGATTGCCTGTTATTTTGACAACTACATAATATCAAACAGAAAATCAAAAAAACATACTTGATTATTTTTTTCAATTTATCACCCCACTCTTTTTAATTTAGACAAATGAACATAATTATATCCCTCATCACAAGAAAGAAAATTATTTTTCATAACTTCATGACATCATTCTATTGTTACATAGATAATAAAGTATTCCCACTTATCAATAAATATCCCTTGATATTATATTTCATCCTATAACTCCATTCTTTCAAATATAAAAAATTGGATAAAGAAAAGATATATGGCAAATATACTCATTTTACACTCAAAAATTTCTGTACTATTATAAAAAACAGTTAATCATACAGTACTAAAAGCAAACATATTTATATTTATAACTAAAAAACATATCACTTTTATGATATGTTTTCTCATTTATTCTTTTTTCATGACTTTGTTGATAACAATTTTAAGGGAGGATGTTTGAACAAGTATCACTGACAAAAGAATAAGCAATCCACCTACTAATAAATGAATATGAATACTCTCATTGAGTAAAATAACTGAAAAGATAACTGCAAATAGACTTTCAGTTGATAAAATTACTGAACAGCTACTTGCACTGGCAGCTTGTTGTGCTTTTGTTTGTAAAAAGAAACAGAGAAAGGTTGCAAACACAACAATATAAAGGCAAGACATAATAGACATTAATGATATATCAGTAGGCGTTCTTGAAAAGAACAAAGTACAAGGAATTGATAAAATAGCACTTGTTAAAAGTTGAACAGCATTGATGACACGGCTATCTTCTAAAACACAAGTATATTGTAAAGAGACAAGATGTATAGCAAAGAAAATAGCACATCCTAAGGCAAGAATATCTCCAACTTGAAAAGACATTTTTGATGATGTTAAAATAGCAATTCCAATCAAGCATAAACAGGAACTTAAGATTTGTATTGTGTTTGGTTTTTTCTTAAAGACCAAATAACAAAAATAAGGAACCATCACAACACCTGAAGCTGAAAGAAATGCATTATTACTAACACTTGTTAATGTTTGTGCATAAGTCTGTAATGCATAAGCAATAAATAAGAAAGTTCCATTAATGACACCTTTTTTAACTGTTTTGATATGAATCTTTTTGATATCTTTAATAATGAGTAACCATGCTAATATAGATGAACCTAGAAAACGTATAAGCAAAATATCAAAACAAGAGAATGATAGAAGTGCTTGATCAACTGCAATAAATCCTAACCCCCAAATAACAGCAACAATCCCACAATAGAAATGTGCTTTACCTTCACTCATATCTATCACTCTCCTTTATCATTATGTTTTGTTTTTCAGTTCAATAGACTCTTTTCCACTCATATATTCAATGTCTAAAACAATAATAACTGTTTGTTTAAACAATTTATGAATCTCTGCTAAACGTCCTTCTTGATCATTTGGTGAGTATTTAGCAGCTAATATTTCAAATGCTTTTTGCTTTTCTTTTTCGTCAAGTAGAATATGTGTCCTTCCAAAAACAATGACACTTCGAAAGTAGGTTGTATATTCTTTAGGAATAATAATATCTTGATCAATGACACAAAAAGAAACTTTATCATTTCTCAAAACACTCTCTAATTTATGCCCTGTTTTGGCACAATGAAAAATCAAACGTTTATGATCAAATGCAAAACTCATGGGAACAGCATAAGGATACCCATCTTCTCCACTGACTGCTAAAACACCTGATGTGGCTTTTGTTAGAATATCTTTATTTTCTTGTAATGATAGTTTTTGTAAATGACGTCGCATCTCTTTAAACATATTTATCACCCCTTTTAAAGAATGAATCTGACAGTCTTGACTGTCAGATCGTTCACTCTAATATTGATATTTCCACATATATTTTCTTTTACTTAATGGATGGTCTCTCATATCAGCAAGTAAATGATTGAAAACGCCTAACATAGCTGTATGGAAATCATAGTCAAAATACTCACTCACTTCACCTAATTCGTTCATACCATATTTTTCTGCATCAATAACTGTAAAATGATGATTATATTGACTTAAGAAAGAAATTGCTCTTTCGTCTAATGGTTTTGTTTTACCAGTTGATTTTAATAATAAGAATGCTGTATCTGGATTAGTGATTTCAAATGGTCCATGGAAGAATTCACCAGTATGGATAACTGCAGAATGAATCCATTGCATTTCCATTAAAATACAGATTTGTTGTTGTTGAGCAGCTGACCAAGCAGTACCAGAACCCATTGTGTAGATAATCTTATCATCTTTATAGTTGATTGAGAACTTAATTGCTTCTGGAATAATTGCTTTTTCAGCAGCTGGGATAAGCGTATTCATTTTTTTCATAGCATCAAGCATCAATTCATAATTTCCAGTTCCTTCAACCTGATGTAGTGTTTCAATAGCAATACGTAAGATATATCCAGTTTTGCTGACCTCATAAACATCCTCAGATAAATCTTTAAACAAAATGACATAGTCAGAAACCTCATGAATACCGTTATCCCCTTCTTCATGTGTCATTCCAATAACAGTTGCACCTAATCTTTTTGCAACACGCCCTGCCTCAACTGTTTCAGCAGTATTTCCACCACGAGATGAAATCACAACAATAGAGTTTTCACCAATACATGATGGTGTATCATGAACAAATTCATTAGAAGAAGTATAACTTGTTGTTACATTTTTCGCTTCTCTACTTACATAATAGTATGGTGCATAGAAACAAGCAAGTGAACCTCCTACTCCTGTAAAACTAATGTTTTTAATTTCCTTTTCTGAAGTAATTTCTTCAATCATTTTTTTAACATCGAACATTTTTCTTTTCCTCCTCTTTTATCTTTTTCTAACGTTCAATAATATATGAATTAACTTATTTCTAAGTTAGTTCTAAGCTGCTAATATACCAAAGTAATTTAAGATAATTCCAGCAATAAAACAACAAATAACAATAACAATTGGATGAACTCCTTTTTTCACTAAGAAATACATAAATCCAGTTAGTGCTAATGGTAACATCTGTGGCATAATACCATTTAAGATATCTTGGACAACTAATGTTTCGCCATAAGCCAATGGTGTTGTCACATTCACTAATGTTGCGGCCATACCACCAACAACCATCAATCCTGCAATTGAACAACCATACATTAATTTATCCATTAAATTGCTTTCTGAAATCTGGCGAATTAATTCCTGCCCTTTCGTATATCCTAATTTTGCTCCATACCAGGTGATTGGAAAACTGACACCAAATGAAATGAGCATAGCGAGAATTGGTCCTAATATAGATCCCTGTTGGGCTAAAGATATTCCAATACTCATTGCAATAATTCTCACAGTCCCTTGGAATAAAGAATCACCAATTCCTGATAATGGTCCCATTAATGCAGTTTTTACTGAAGTAATCATCTTAGGGTCAAAGACATCTGGTTTTTCAGCATATTCTTCTTCCATTGCTGCTGTTAAACCTAATACAAATGCACCAAACTGTGGTGTGATATTGAAGAATTCTAATGAAGCTCTATATCTTTCTTTTTTCTTCTCTTCATCTTTTGGGTCTGGATATAAACGATCTAAAGTTTTAGAAATTCCCCACATAAATGCTGTATTCATTTGTCTTTCATAATTCCAGTTTGTCTGCATACACCAGCCACCCCAGAAAAACTCTCTGACTTTTTTATGTAACGGATAATTTCTTTGTGTTTCTAATCCCTTTTGTGACATCTCTCTTTCCTCCTTAATCATCAAGTTCATCATCTAGTTCATCTAACTCATCAACAGAAGCTCCTGCTCCTTGAAGAGATGAACCATCACCATATTTAAATTGATAAAACAAGATTGCCATAATCACTGAAATAATTGCAATAGCTGTTAAACTCAATCCTGAATAAGCTGCAATGGCAAATCCTAGGAAGAAGAATATAGCATTTTTCTTAGTAATCATAACTGATAACAACATAGCAAATCCAAAGAATGCAACCAAATTAGCCCCCAAAGTAATACCATCTAATACAAATTGTGGAACTGCATTCACAATTGCATTAATCACATCTGCACCTAAATAGACTGCCATGAAAACTGGTATAAAAGTACAAACAGCATATAATAATGGTCCCCAGAAAATATCAACAAGTTTAGCCTTTTGATATTCACCTTTTTCCACATAATTATCACACATATGTGTCATACTGATACGAACAACACTTGCCCCTGTTTCAATAAGTGTAATCAATAAAGTCATTGGTGTGGCAATTGCCAAAGCTGTTTCAATATTCGCTCCAGTCATGATAACCAAAGCACATCCTGCAATAGACCCCATATTCATATCAAATCCAGAAGCCCCAATACTCATAAATCCTAAATTTACCATTTCCATTGATGCCCCAACAGCGAGTCCTGTTTTTACATCTCCTAAGAAGAGACCTACAAGTGTACATGTAATCAATGGTCTTTCAAAGTTTAAACGCCCTAACATACGTGAATCGATTCTTGCAAAGACTGCAATCAATCCAACAACAACTGCATTCAATAACATCCTTTTTCCTCCTCAATTCTATAATTTTAATTCTTCTCTCTTGGTTGTAGGAAGCTGTTGCATAAAGACAGAAGTTCCACAACTCATAATTTTCTTTGTATCTTCTCTCTCTTCCTCATTCAAATAAACAACATCTCCATATGATTTTGAACCCTCTTTTTTAGCAATTCCTCCATAATTAATCTCTTTAAAGTTTGGATATTGTTCAATAAATCTTGCTGCATCTCTTGTACATCCAAAGATGATAAAGATAGTATCATTCAATGTTTCCACCTTTGGCATCTTTGATAATGCTTTTTCAACAGTAAAGATATTCAATTTTACACCTGCTGGTTTTGACATATTTAATGCCATTTTTTGAAACTCATCATTTGCCGCTTTATCATCAATGACAATAATTCTTGTTGCTGCTAAGAAATGTGTCCAAGTAAATGCCACTTGACCATGTACCAAACGATGATCAATTCTCACTGCTTTAATCATTTTTTCACCTCCGTTCTTTTATAAATCATCTGCTTCATGAAAGTTTTCAACCATGCTATTTATATATTTCACAGATACCAGTTCCTCTTTCGCTTTTTTGGTTAACATTTCTTTATTGATACCACCAGGTGTTAAGAGTAAATCAACTAAAAATGCTAAGTTGGTATTTGTAATCAAATGAAATGGGTATTGCCCTAAATATTTCACAAATCCATTATTCACACTTCCCCCCATCATATCTGTACAAACAACCAGATCATGAGTTTCAAAATTATGATTATTCATGATTTCCTGAACTGTTTCATCTAAATTAAAATCTGATGATGTGTATCCACAAACCGTTTTCACCTGTGGTAGCTCTCCAACAATAATTTGCAGTGCACTTACCAATCCATCTGCGAGATGGCCATGTGTTACTATCACAACTTTTTTATCACTTTTCATTTCTCTTTCCCCTATTTCCTATCTAATTTTGATAATAATTCTCCATCTTCAAAACCTTCTTCATCAGCTGCAATAAACTCATAAAGATATGCAATTTCACTTGTTGGAATCGTAATATTATATCTTTTTGATAACGTTTGAAAGGAATCATGAACATCTTGAATAAAAACATGATTATCTTTTTTGAAATCTTCTAAATTATTAAATTCAGTAATAGCTGATTTTGTAACAAGTCTTTCAATCAGGCAACAAACATGAATATATATTCCAATCAGTGTTTTTCCACCAAATCTTTTTTGAAGATGCTCTTGTAATGTTTCAACTGCTAAACTAACATTATCTAATAAGACTTTTGGATTTAAGATTGTTAAATAACCAACGACATTTTGAAGAGTAAAATTCTTTCTTAAATCATCAAGTAATTGATTTAACTCATCTGGTTTTAAGTATTTAGATAAACGATTCATAATGACATCTATGTTATTACCAGAGATAATTTCCTCTAAGGCTATAAAGATCTGACCCTCAATATGTGGATTTGCTGTTCCAGTCATAAAGAGAACATTGTTGCTAGAAAAGAATTCATGATTTGCCCCACTTGCAAGCAATTGATTATAATCACATACCTCTAAATCAACTGGAACTTGAAGTGGAAAACTATTTTCAAATAATTCACGCATTCTTTGTGCCATATGAATGCCACTTTCACTTATAAATAAAATCGTATCATTCTTTTTACGATCAATGATTGTATAATGAGCAAGTGAATTTTCACTGACCTTTTGCAATGTTGTTTTGAGGTCTTTATCATTTAAAATACAGTTACCAACATTGAGTGCTAATCTTGTAGATACATTATTAATAACACCAACATTACAGTTAATTGCTGTACTTAGACTTTTTCCTAACTGTTCTAAAGACCCCATGTCCACCATAACAATAACATCAGCATTATGATTCATACGATTTAATCTTTCCATCAGGATTTCTTTAATCTCATCAACTGTGATATCTAATGGCATATCTACTGCATCAAAAACATATGTTTCAAGTAAACTATTCACTGCATCTGCAATACTCGTTGCAGTTGAATAGCCATGACAGACAATCATACCAAAAATCTTACGATTGGTTATTTCTGAATTATAATGATGTATATAAATCATCATAATTGCTGATAAGATATCCGTTGTATTGATTTCAAGATTTGTATACATGAGTCTTGTAATATCTTCAACAATCATAGATTCATTGAAAAGATGTGTTTTCATCTGATTTAAAGCATCATCAATTAAATTTCGATTATCCTGACGCCATTTTTGGATTGATGAACTATAAAGGTCATGTATATAAATTAATTTAGCTAAAGTACAACAAAATCCACTTGGTAAATTCATATAACGTTTCTTTAAAACAATATCTAAGATATTGGATAAAGAAATCTCTGTTCCTTTGATTCTCACAGGTGGAATTCTTTGTTTATAAGAAAGATAATCACCTAATAAATCAAAGTTATGTTTACTTTCTGTTAATGCTTCAAGAAAATGTTCTGTTTTTAAAAAAGGCTTAAAGATACGATTGAAATAATCTAATATAAAATCAATTTGTTCACTTTTTTTGTAAGTTGTTGTATCTATGTAAATAACATCTTCATCAATCATAATGGGCATTGTTGTTAAAAGGTGTTCTGGTAAATGATATGTATGTATAATAGCTTCACTTTTTCCTGCACTTTCTCTGAGTGCACTTGCACACATAATACGAATGGTTGATTGAAGTCCAATCATATTGTTATCATAGTCACCATTGACAAGAGCTCTGAGAACGACATTACTGATTTTTATTGTTTTCTCCATTTTCTTGCCTTCTTGTTGAATAAAGTGAATGATTAATTCTTCTTTTTCTTCATTGCTTTTCTCTTTTAATGATGGAACATTTAAAATAACAGGTATATTTTTAAGAAGTCTTTCATTTATGAATAAGTTTGGATTTGTATCACAAATAAACATATAACGAATAATTTTATTTTTGTATTGACCTCTATAGTGACTTTTATCCATTTCAATCAATTGACATAATCTATTTTGAAAATCTTCTGACATATGCTGTATTCCACAAAGCATAAAGACAATATGATCATATGAATCAATCATGCCTATTTTATTCTTCTGTCCAAAAACTTTATGAAGTAAATCTTCATTATGTCCTGGTGAAAATTCTAGTTTCATCAGTTTTGTATTTTCATCAATGACTCCTTTTCTTGCTGCATTATCAAATATCGTTGTACATAATGTCCGTTTGCCAGTTCCTCTTTCTCCATATACAATCATGGGTAATCCAGATGGTGGATATTCAAAGCTTTCTCTTAACTGTTTAATGACTCCAGCAAGTGATTTATCACTACCAATAATTTGTGAATAATCACCTTCCCCTTTTGAATGTGTAGCAACATATTCTTTGACTTCTTCTAAATCATAGAAATCTTCTTCTTGAAATGTTGTTTGATAGAGTTCTTCCATCTTTTTACGATGAAAGAAGTAGACTGGTCGTGAATTAATCTTCATGACTGATTTCTCTTTGACAAGTTCATTGAGATACTGACTTGCAAGGCTTCTGCTGATATGCATTTCATCACTTATTGATGAAGCAGTGAAATGATTGACTTGAGTAAAGTCGAAGTTCTCACTCAGATCACTCAGATAGCTTAATATAAGATCTTTTGTACTGTTGGCCATTTTTATCATCCTTTCATGAGTTTTCTGATTCATCCCTGCCTTACACTTCCAATATATCGTATTATGACATCTTATAACAATAGTGTTGAATTCTTTGACACACTTTCTCGTTTTTTTGATATTCTTGATTATTTTCAACACTCATCAACACATTTCGACACTGAAACAATGAAATTGTATAAGAGAGACGAATCTATCATTATTTTATCAATGCATATCAAGACTCTCAATTTTTTTCTTATTTAGAAATAAGAGTTGTTAAGTTAATAGCCCAATTCCCTTGGTTATAACGTTTCATTCCAAAATAAACACGAATCACTTGTTCCAGCTGACAAATGAAGAATACAAGTGCAATACTTTGAATATGAAAGAGATGTACACTTATAAAAGCTAAAGGAATACCAATAAGCCACATGAATCCACTATCTAAAATGGCCAATATTTTTGAATCACCACCCGCTCTTAATGATGAGAACACAATAACAATAAACATTCTCAAAGCAATTTTTAATGAGAAAACTTTGACAATGGCGATTGCTTGTCCAACAACATAAGAATCTTCTAACTGAAATATAGAGACGAGTTGATGCGAACATCCAAAAATAAAAACAATAGACATAACAGCCAAAATAGCTGCCATTCCAACAAAGTAGTTCCCTTCTTCCCTTGCTTTTTCTACATCACCAGATCCTAATGCAACGCCTAGCATAACTGCTGTTGCATTAGATATACCTGTCACCAGTGCATTAAAAACATCTGATAATTTCGCACCAACATAATACGCATCCATTGAACTTGTTCCTAGTGCTCCAAACGCTTTGACAAAAAGTGTTGAACCAAAGCCAAACATCAATTCATTCCATATTAATGGCTGAATTTTACGCATGATTGGCCTCACAAAGTGATAATCCAGCGAAAACATTTCATGAAATGTCCCAATGAATTCTTGCTTTGTTGCATAAGCATAAACAATATTGACAATAAGAACAAAACTTTGTGCTATGAGAGTCCCTATTGCTGCTCCTTGTATTCCTAATTCTGGGAATCCAAAATATCCAAATATTAAAACATAATTGACAAAAATATTGATTCCCATTGCAGCTATACCAATGATAAGAGGTACCTTTGTTTTTTGAATACTGCGATAAATATAACTAAATGAGAATCCTAAAGATAATGGTATATATGAAAACATGGCAATCATTAAATACTGATGACTATTTGCAATCACGTTAGGGTCCTGTATATAAAAAGCGATAATCTTTCTACCAAAGAGTGCTGCAATGAGTAGCCAGATAAGACCTATGCCAAGACCCAGAATAACGCTTAGTCCAAATGTTCGCTTGAGATTATCATGATCTTTAGCACCATAAAATTGTGCTGAAAAAATACCAGTTCCAGCAATTGCACCCCATGCAACTGCACTACATAATGTCTCAATTTGGACAGCTGTTCCAACTGCTGTCACCTGATGAATCCATGAGACCATTAAAGAATCAATAATTCCCATACAACTACTTACCAGTTGTTGAATGGCTAATGGGATAGCTAATAAACTCGCTCGTTTATAAAATGCTCTTGTTCCTATATAATGTTTCATAACATCCATTTTCACTCCCCCTTTCAACATAATATCATTATAAATTTTTATAAATAAAATAAAAAAAGTGTTTGAAGACTCAACACTTTTTTGAGAATTCAAACACTCTTTTTCCTTTTTTCATAATTATCTTACAAATGAATATTTTTCACCAACAATATACTGTAAACTATAATGAACAGGGAATCCATTTTTATCCCCCATAATACCATCCATTACAAACAATGGTGCACCTACTGGAACTTGTAATAACTTCACATGTTCACCATTTGCAGTCGTGACAGTAATAACAGTTTTTAATGAGCGGTCACAAACAATTCCCTTTTTTTCTGCTAATAACTCATAAAGTGAACCAGTTAAAGGTTCATTCATTAAAAATCTATAATTCTGATAAGAATAATAATTATTCTCTATCATCAATGGAATACCATCTGCTAATCTTAATCTTTGAATATACAAAACCTGATCATTATCATTTAATTTTAAGAAGTTTTGCATACGATCATCTAATGGCAAAACCTCTCTTTTTAAGACAATTGAAGAACTTTGCATTCCTGCATTTTTACATGATTCAGTGAAACCAATACTATCTTCTAAAGGTCTAAAAAGTTTAGGTGTTGTTGCAAAGGTTCCCTTTCCCTGTTTCTTAATCAAATAGCCTTCTGACTCTAATTCAGCAAGTGCGTTTCTAACCGTAATACGACTGACATTGTATTTCTCACAAAGTTCATATTCTGATAAAATTTTCTCTCCCTTTTTAATTTCACCACTGTCGATTAATCCTTTAATCGTATTTTTTAATTGTAAATACAGGGGCATTGAATTATTATCATCTAATTTCATATTCTTACCTCACTTATGATACTTCTATTATATCCTTATTCAAAAGAAAAAGCGATACTTTACAGTTTATTCAAATAATTCAATAACCTCATGTAAAGAAGATAAAATAGCTATAGTCTGTTGTTGTTGAAGAGCTTGTGCGCCAATTAAATCCGGAATCATAATACAAGGTATATGAGCACGATAAGCCGCTTCTACCCCTACAGTTGAATCTTCTAAAACCAGGGCCTTATGACTTTCAACACCAAAGTGCTGAATCACTTTTTGATATATTTCTGGATTTGGTTTTCTGTGAGTCACTTCATCACCACATAGCATATAATCAAAGTGATGAAGCAAGTTCAGTCTCGTTAATCTTTCTATTGTTAAGTCTCTATCGGTCGCAGTTGCAACTGCTTTAGGAATTTGAAGATGATCTAAAAGTTCTAATAATTCATAGATCCCTGGCTTTGGATCAATTCTTTCTGCCAATAATTGTCTACCATAAATACGAGCTTCTTCCAAAATCATTTCTGCTTGTTGAGAACTATTCAAATCCTCAACAACAATTCTCTCAACTTCTTTACCGTTTCTTCCAACACATCTTAAAAAAGTTGTATACCCCAAATCACTAATCCCATGTTTTAAACCAACTTCCTGCCAAGCTTGTTGCCACCTTGCTTCAGTATCTAACATTAAGCCATCAACATCAAAAATAACAAGTTCTGGACGCATAATTATCCCTCTTTTCTTTTTATTTATTACATCTTATAACAAATTACATTCACAATATAACATTATATAACAAGTTAGTCAATGAATTTATAAAAAAACAGGATAACTTCATCTTATCCTGCGAGTATTTGATTTCTCTTCTTTTTATACAGTACATAACAAAGAACACTTATCATAATAACAATCACAATAATCATCATGAAACAATGCATAAAGAATGATTCAGGTAAAATTGTAATCACTGGATCAGTTGTATAATCAAAAATCCAATAATCATTTCTAAAGACAATGTTGTGAAAAATAACAAATGCTTTATCAAAATCTAATGCAACAAAAAATCCTAATACGGATGGAATAGCAACAGAAAAGAATGATGTTAATGGTAAGAAACGATATTCTTTTTGCTTCACATTCAAATAAATCATGACTGCTGATATAATTCCTGTAACAACAAAAGTGATTTGTATCATTTCAAAAACTCTTTTGACTTCTTCAAAATGAATTCTCCCTGTATTTGACATCACAAAGTCTGGCAAATTTAAACTCCCCTGATAGAAAATACTTTGATACTGAATAAGAACATCATAATTTTTTTGAATAACTTCTCGAGAAAGACCAGTTGATTCTGCAATCTTTAAATAATCAATATCAAAATAATATAACTGTTTAAAAAAAACAGTTATAATGACAGCTAAACAGATGATAAAGACTGTTAAGAAAAGCGCTAAGACAATATCCCTCTTTCTACTCTTCGTAAATAAAGTCTGCACCTTTTTGAACCTCTACTTTTGATAATTTTGGATAATTTTGCTGACGTAAAACCTCATATATACCAATAGCCACGCAGTTAGATAAATTGAGGCTTCTAGCATTCCCATCCATTGGAATACGAACACATTCATCCAGATGATCTTTTAAGATATCATGCGGAATACCATCATGTTCATGCCCAAATAAAATATATTGATCTTGATCTGATACATAATTTTGATCAGTATAACAAAGTTTAGAATAACGTGTAAAGAAATGATAATCACCTGGATTTTGTGTTACAAATTCTTCCCAGTTTTCATAGATTTCCATTTCTAAATCTTTAATATAATCTAATCCTGCTCTTTTCATATGTTTATCATCTAATGAAAAGCCCATTGGTTTAATAATATGTAATTTTGAGTGTGTTGCTACACATGTTCTCATGATATTTCCAGTATTCTGTGGAATTGCTGGATGGACTAATACGATATGATTCATTTTCTACCTCCATTGACTACATCTTCTGTATTTTATCATAACATTACTAAATAAGAAATACCAAAACTATGTTTCTTTATTTGATGGAGAAAAATGTCAATTTTATTATTTGAAAAGTGATTGTTATAATGGAGTTATTGGATAGAGATGGAAGTGTTCTTATGAAAGTCATTTATCCTTATATATCAAAATAGTTTGAAAAAATTCCTTTTTGCATTGCTCATACCAGCTATATGATATCTGTTATTTTTATAACATTTGACTTAATTGTTACATATAGTGCATTTGCAGAAACAACCTTTCGAAATCAAGATCAGGTGAAATCTATGACCAAATATATAATGATGAATTTATGTATCATCAGTTTCATGTCATGGAACCAGATAATGAATAAAACAAAAGCAAATCATAGAAGAAATTATGGTTTGCCTTTTAATATTTGATATAGTTTTCTTAAAGCTTTTGCACGATGTGAATATTGATTTTTTTCTGCTAATGTTAATGCGGCAGATGTTTTATGTAACTCAGGTACATAGAAAATAGGATCATACCCAAATCCATTTTCTCCTTCTATATGATCATATATCTCACCATAAAAATATTCTTCAATTAAGATAGGATCTTCATGAGGTATACATAAAGCCATTGCACATACAAATCGAGCACCTCTTTCTTTACCTTTGACAGCATCTATAATATATTGATTCTTTATATCATAACTTGTATCATGTCCCATAAATCTTGCTGAATAAATACCAGGTGCTCCATTTAAGGCATCAACTTCTAAACCTGAATCATCTGCTAATGTTGGTTTATTGATCATATTACAAATTGTTTGCGCTTTAATCAAAGCGTTCTCTTGAAATGTTTGACCAGTTTCTTCAATATCTATTTCTTTTTCAAAAACATCTTGAATTGAACGAACTTCAATACCAATTTCATTCAACATTGCTTT
Source organism: Coprobacillus sp. (assembly GCF_984815275.1). Classification (NCBI taxonomy): domain Bacteria; kingdom Bacillati; phylum Bacillota; class Erysipelotrichia; order Erysipelotrichales; family Coprobacillaceae; genus Coprobacillus; species Coprobacillus sp. The sequence goes on along the minus strand of NZ_CFJNYH010000004.1, from coordinate 24,685 downwards.
TATTTCCTTGATTTTCCCTTGATTGGTAGATGCTATAACAATTTCTTTCATATTTTTCACTCCATTCCTAATGCAATTTTTACTTCCTTAATAGGCATTTTTTGCCCAGTCCAAAATTCAAAAGATACAGCCCCTTGATATAAAATCATTCCTTCACCATTCATATACTCTAGCCCCAATCTTTCTGCCATTTTTAATAGTTTCGTTTGAGCTGGCTTATAAATGATATCTGCTACTTTTAATTGATGAGACAAATACGATTCATCAATCAAGCACTGATCAACATTTGGACTCATCCCAACATTTGTTGTTTGAACTAATAAATAGGCATCCTTTAAATCCTGTTTTAACTCATCTTTATTACTCAAAGATTTTAAATGAATATCACAATTTAACTTTTGATTAAGCTCCTTTATAAAAGGTTTCTCACTACGATTATAAACAACAATCTCTTTTGCACCTTGTAACGCCATCTCTACAATGATTGCACAAGCAGCCCCACCTGCCCCTAAAACAACAATCTTTTGATTTTGAATATGCCATTCTCTTTCTTCACATGCCATGACAAATCCTTTTCCATCACTGATATGTCCAATTAATTTTCCATTCACATTTTTGACTGTATTAACTGCCTGACAAAGTTTTGCCTCAGTTGTCAAATCATCTAAATAATCCATAATTTTTAATTTATATGGCATAGAAACATTAAATCCTTTGATATTTAATGTTTTTACACTGGTTATATAATCAGATAGCTGATTTTCTGCAACTTCAAATGCTAAATAAACATCATCTATTCCTAATGTTTGAAATGCTGTATTATGCATCATTGGTGAAAATGAATGTCTGATTGGATTCGCAACAATCCCATATAAACCTGTATATCCTGTAATCCTATTTTTCTTCTTTTCCAAAAGCTCCTCATCCCCTTTTTGATATATACTTTGAAATCCATATGACTCTAATATCTTTTTAGATGGTATATTTAGCGGATCAATATAAGCAACTATTCTTTGAACTGTCATTGTCTCTACAATCTTCATCAGCTCATAACAAATCTGCTTCCCATACTCTTGACGCCAATATCTTGGATAAATCATATATCCAACTTCAACACCATGAGAATATGGTTTTAAACATCCAACACCTACTAAAAGATCTTGATCAAAGCCTAAATAATATCCATATTTGAGATCATGGTTCCATGAAGTGATTATTTCCCATTTCTCTTTCATTTCCTGTTCACTCAAAACATCTCCTGTAATCATCTTCATAACATCTTTATCTTGATAAAAAGATTTGATAATTGGATAATCATCATAAGTCATAAGTACAAGTTCCACAGAAATCACTCCATTCTCCTCTATTATATAGCAAACTTCTTCTACAACAAAGAAAAAGTAACAACTTTTAAAGCACCTTATATAGATTTTAAACAACAATAAAACATTTAAAGCCATATATCTAAAATTATTTATTTTGAGAATATAAATATTGATTTTATTATAATTTGAAATTATTTGTAACTTTCAATCATTTTTTATAAATATTAGCCAGTAAAAAAACTAATTGAATTTATTAATTTATAAATAATATGAGTTATATTAAAGATAGGAAGAAACTTCATGAACAACAAAGAAGGGATTGATTATGTTAAAATTGGTGATTGTATATTCGTTTCTGAATCAGACAAATCGCTATTGATGATTTATAAAGTTGATGGCAAATGGATTTCAAGTGTATATCATTTTCGTGGTCATGAATTTGTTTATTTTGAACATACAGATTAATCTTTCATGTAAGTGTTTGTATGTTTGATGTGAAAAAATAGCTTAGTATGAATTCATTTATAGTGCTTTAAATAATTAAAAGTAAAATGGGGCAAAATTTATTTTGTCTCATTTTTTATGAAAGAATACACTTAAAAACAGTACAATTGGAAATAAATAGGTAACAAATGTTTATAAAATCCTATAATATAATAAATTCTTTTTTAGATTATGAAAATAATTTCCCTTTTCTCTCTTTTCTTTATATAATAGATACGTAGATTACGGGAGGATATAAAAATGATTAAAAAGCTCATTATGAATGCTGATGATTTTGGAATGACTCAAGGAAATTCAATTGGAATTTTAATGGCTCATGCGCAAGGTATTTTAACTTCTACAACATGTATGATGAATATGCCCTATGCTGAGTTTGCACTAAAGGAAGCTAAAAAATTTCCTAAATTAGGCGTAGGAATACACTTTGTATTAACTGTTGGTAGACCTTTAGTAGAAGGTGCTAAGTCTTATACTGATAAAGATGGTAACTTCATTAGACCTAAAGACTATCCAGACAAACAACCACATGCTGATCCTGAAGAACTTTATGTAGAATGGAAAGCTCAAATGGAAAAATACATCGAAGTCGCAGGACATAAACCAACTCACATTGATTCTCATCACCATGTTCATTTATTACCATGGCATGTAGAAGTCGCAAAAAGACTTGCAAAAGAGTATGATTTACCAATGCGTCAAAGAGAACAAGTCTTAGATACTTATGAATATGCACGTTGTGATGATCGTATGTATGGAGATGATGCTAATTATGACTTTGTAACAAAAGCATATAGTGTAGATGATGAAATATTAGAATTCATGTGTCACCCAGCATATGTTGATCAAAGACTTTATGATATGACAAGTTATTGTTTACCTCGTATGAAAGAACTGGAATTAATTCTTTCACCTGAATTAAAACAATTTGTAGTTGATCATAATATTGAATTAATTAATTTCTCAGATATCAAAAAAATGGCCGAATAGCCATTTTTCTTTTACCATTTTTTATGTACATCTTCCTGTGTAATAGATCTAATCACTTCACAAGGGTTACCAGCTGCAATAACATAAGGGGGAATATCATGGGTTACAACACTCCCAGCCCCTATAATTGCACCTTGATTAATTTTAACTCCTAGTAAAATGGTCACATTTCCACCAATCCATACATTATCATAAATAGTGACTGGTTTTGCATATTCTAAACCTTTTATTCTTTGAACTTCATTATATGGATGAGCAGCAGTATAAATCTGCACATTAGGTCCCAGTATAACATTATCACCTATAGATACTTTTGCCTTATCTAATATTGTTAGATTGATATCACTATAGAAATTCAAACCAATTTCAATATTATATCCATAACTACAATGAAAAGGCTGTTCAATACATAATTCACCTTTACATTTTAAGAGTTTCTTAAGAATCAAATCTCTTTCATCTCTATGTAAAGGACTTAAACGATTATATTCATATAACATACCTTGACAAAACTCTCTATCTTTATAGAGTTCACTACTATAAGGTTGATAGAGATGCCCATCAAGCATCTTTTCTTTTTCGCTCATACTTTCACCTCACTTTGATAACACTCTTCTATTTGGTCTAATAATGCCTGACAATCATAAGTTGCAAAAGTGATTGGATTAATACTTTTCACAATAATAGGCTTGTATTGTTGTGCCAATTGAATCACTTTATAACGTAGTTGTGGAGCAACTAAAATGATATCATAGTCATGATAAACATCATCTAAATGATATGCTGGTGATGCTTTAATAATATAAGGCAATTTATTCAATTCACAAAATGTATTCATTTTCTCAGCAAAAAATCCTGTTGTCATTCCCCCTGTACAACAAAGTAATATCTTCTTTTCCTTAACTTGATTATCTTCAGTAAGTTTATCAATCATTCTATAAAATAAGTCTTTAGCAAAATGAAAATTAGAAAATTGATAATGTAAATAAAACAATAATTTCTCATCTTCCTTGATAGCTTCTTCAACAATACCAATTGGCCATATCACAAGCCTTGCTACCTTTTGCTGATAAAAGATTTTATATGTTCTTTCATCGTATTCTTCAAGTGTTAAACGAGGATCATTAAGGACTTGAAAATATACCCATTTCTTAAATACTTCTATATTCTCTTTACGATAGAAATCATCCATGATCCTCACCTCTTTTTTAATTATACTAAAATCTATGAAAAAAAGAAATGCCAAGAAATAAACTTAACATACTTTCTTCTTTTAAAAACAAAGATTTTTTAACAATACAAAAAAGATAAAACAATTATTAGATATCTACTTATAATTATTTCATCTTCAAAATATTATTATTCTTCTTTTAAAATGAGAGTTTTTCTCCATTGCTTTCAATAACTTTTTTATACCAGTCAAATGATTTTTTCTTTCTTCTTTCCAATGTCCCTTGTCCTTGATCATCTTTATCAACATAAATAAAACCATAACGCTTACTCATTTCACCTGTACTGGCTGCTACTAAATCTATACAACCCCAAGTTGTATAACCCATCAAATCGACACCATCTTCAATCGCATCTTTCATTGCTTTGATATGTTCTCTTAAATAATCAATACGATAATCATCACTAATTGAACCATCCTCTGCAATTTCATCTTTAGCACCCAATCCATTTTCAACAATAAACAATGGTTTTTGATAACGATCATATAAAGCATTTAAAGTAATTCTTAGTCCTAAAGGATCAATTTGCCATCCCCAATCAGATGTTTGTAAGTAAGGATTTTTAACAGACTTGACAACATTCCCATCTGTCATTCCCATTTTTGGATTTGCACTGGCACAACGTGACTGATAATAACTAAATGAAATAAAATCTACAGGATATTGTTTTAAAATTTCTAAATCACCATCATGAATATCCAAATGAATATCTTTTTCCTTGAATACTCTTTGTGAATAACTTGGATAATATCCTCTTGCTTGAACATCTATAAACATTAGGTTTTCTCTATCCTTATTCATTGCTAACCAAACATCATTAGGATCACAACTATATGGATAGAATTGTCCACCTGCTAACATACATCCCACTTTATTATTTGGATTGATTTCATGTGCTATTTTTGTAGCCAAAGCACTTGCTACTAATTCATGGTGAGCAGCTTGATATTTGACTTGTTCACGATTTTCACCTGGCTGAAAACTAATTCCCGCCCCTGAAAAAGGTGAATGTAATAAAATATTAATTTCATTAAATGTTAACCAATATTTGACTAATCCATCGAATCTTTCGAAACAGACTTTCGCATATTTCGTAAAACAGTCAATCATTTCACGACTTTTCCATGAATCATATTTTCTAACTAAACCCATTGGGACATCAAAATGACATAATGTAACTAACGGTTCAATACCATACTTTTGACATTCTTTAAACATGTCAGTATAAAAAGCAATTCCTGCTTCATTAGGCTTTGATTCATCACCATTTGGAAATATTCTTGCCCATGCAATAGATGTTCTGAATGTTTTAAATCCCATTTCAGCAAATAAAGCAATATCTTCTTTATAATGATGGTAGAAGTCAATCGCTTCATGACTCGGATAATTTTCACCAGGTATTTCTTCAACTGGATACATATCTCCCAGTTTTACAAACATTCTCTTTTCACCATGAGGAATCATATCAACAGTTGTTAAACCTTTGCCATCTTCAAGATAAGCACCTTCAGCCTGATTAGCAGCAATCGCTCCACCCCATAAAAAATCTTTAGGAAATCCCATAACTTCTCTCCTTTATCTGTTAATTCTTGATGTTCCTGCTTCCATAAATGATTCAATTTCAGCAATATGAAACGTATTGGCATCGCCATGAATTGTATGTTTTAATACTGAAGCACAACATCCAAATTCCAAACTATAATTAATATCTTTCTGATTCAATAATCCATAAAGAACCCCTGAAAGATAAGCATCTCCTCCACCTACACGATCAACAATGTCATCAATATGATAAGTTTGAGAAATATGTAAACAATTATCATATAAATAACCTGTTAAATCATTCACACTTGTTGAAAGGATATCTCTTTTTGTACATGTGATATATTGAATATTTGGATACATCTTTTTTATTTGTTGGTAATAATCTGCTAATTGTTTTTCAAAAGTCTCTTTAGAACTTGTTAATCCAAGAAAATTTTGTGCATCTAAATGTCCTGCTGATAAAATAGTCACATAAGGTAAGATTTGTTTGAAAGCTTGTCCAGCTTCCTCAATTGTCCACATTTTGGCACGATAATTACTGTCATAAACGACACATTTATTATTTCCTCGGCAATATTCAAGCATTTTCAGCACAGCCTGACGCACTGTCTCATTTAATGCTACTGTTATACCAGATACAACAAAAATATCAATATCCTTAAAAAGGTCTTCCATGTCAATGTCATCCAAACAAAATGATGTCATGGCACTATACTTACGATCATAAATGACCTGACTTGTACGATTGCCACTGCCATTTTCTAAAAAGTAACTGCCAATTCTCATATCATTTCTTAAAATCTGTGTTGTATCAACATCATACTTTTTTAAATATGAAATGATTGCATCTCCTAATGCGTGATTCGGTAATTTGGTTAATAATGTTGTATCAAAGCCATACTGTGCTAAACTTACAGCAATATTTGTTTCACTTCCACCAATATGAACTTGGAAATCAAGTTCACTAAAGCGATGTCCTTTATGTGTTGAATATCGCAGTAAAGTTTCTCCCATACATAACACTCTCATGGTTATTTCGCCTCTCTTGTACGACTAACATACTGACTTGCTATTTCAGTGACTTCATCAAACTTTCCTTGAGCCCCCAGTTTATTTAATTCGCCACCAACACCAATTGCATCAACACCAGCCTTAAACCAATCCTGAACATTGTCTAAATTGACACCACCAGTCACCATTAAAGAAACTTGTGGCAAAGGAGAGCGAATAGCCCCTATATATCCAGGTCCAAAGGCACTGCCAGGGAATAATTTAATGATTTCACTACCTGCTTCCATTGCTGTGACAATTTCTTTAATTGTCATACATCCAGGAATATACGGAATACCATAACGATTACAAAGAATAGCTGTCTCTTTATCAAACGAAGGAGAAACGATATATTTTGCACCTGCAAGAATAGCCATTCTGGCTGTTGGTGCATCTAAAACAGTCCCAGCTCCAATACACACTTCCTGATCTTCTTTATAGATTTCACAAAGCTGTTTGATAATTTCAGAAGCACTGGTATTTGTATAAGCCATTTCAATAGCTTTTAATCCACCTTTAATACAAGCTTTAGAAATTTCAATTCCTTCTGATAAACTGTGACCTCTAACCACAGCAACAACACCTTGTTTTTTTAATTCCATAATTGTTTCTGATTTTTTCATGATGACATTCCTCCTGTTAATAATGTAAATAAGACAATCATATAAATAATACAGACAGCTGTTTGTATCCCTTTTTCATTTTTATTAAATTCTGAATTTTTGTTCCATATACGATACAAGGCATAGGGAGGAAACAAAATATTAAATATATAGGTAATGATTTTATATAGTGTAAATACACGAATAGCATTAGGATCAGGTTTATTTAACTTTTCACGTAATTCAACGATATGTTTTTGACGTTCTGTTAAGCCATCCATTTGACCTTTCTTTTGTTTCTTTGTTGCCATTATTTCATATACCCACCTTTCATTGGTGAAACTGCATGCTCTGTATAAAGTGCCAATACACCTTTTTGATATTTAGGTGTTTTAGGTTGCCATTTGGTTTTTCTTTCTTTTAAAATTTTATCAATCAAATCCAATGGTGTTCTCTTTCCATGAATACCAACAATATTTAAAGAACGATTTTTCACGCTAATTTCAATCAAATCACCATCTTCAACAAGTGCAATTGGGCCACCACTGGCAGCTTCTGGTGATATATGTCCAATCGCTGGTCCTTTACTTGCTCCTGAAAAACGTCCATCAGTTAATAAAGCAATAGAAGCAGATAATTTAGGATCACTAGAAATAGCTTCCGTTGTATAGAACATTTCAGGCATTCCACTTCCTTTAGGTCCTTCATAACGAATAAATACAGCTTCCCCAGGATGAATATAATGTTTTAAAATAGCATCAATAGCATCTTCTTCACAATCAAACACACGAGCTGATAAAACGACTTCATGCATTTCTCTAGGAACTGCAGAATGTTTGACAACTGCACCTTCAGGAGCTAAGTTTCCTTTTAATATGGCAATTGCACCTTCTTCATTTAAAGGTTGTGTGATAGGATAAATAATATCTTCTCTTTTCACATGAATATCTTTTAAGAAAGCATAACATTTTTCATAATAGCCATTGCATTTTAACTCTTTTAAGTTTTCACCTAATGTTTTTCCAGTGACAGTCATCACATCAAGGTGCAAATGTTCTTTGATTGCTTCCATGATGGCAGGTGTTCCTCCTGCATAGTAATAATATTGAGCAGGATAGAAACCACTCGGTCTTAAATTAAGTATATATGGAATTTTACGATGAATTCGATCAAAATCATCACCTGTTAATTCAATTCCTGCTTCATGTGCAATTGCTGGCAAATGCAATAATGCATTTGTTGATCCAGCAATGGCAGCATGAACCATAATTGCATTTTCAAAAGCATCTTTTGTTAAAATATCAGAAGGTTTAATATCTTTTTCAACCAAGAATTTCATATGCTCACCGATGTTTTTCGCAACATCTTTTAATGCTTCACTTGTTGCTGGAAGTAAAGATGAACCTGGCAATGCCAAACCAAGTGCTTCAGCCATGATTTGCATTGTGGTTGCTGTCCCAATAAAACTGCAGGCTCCACAACTTGGGCAAGCATTGTGTTTATAATAATTAAACTCATCTAAAGTAATCTCACCACGCTGATATTGAGCAGAATATTTACCAATCTGTTCTAATGTTAATAAATCTGGTCCTGCATTCATGACACCACCAGGAATCATAATAGCTGGTGCATTCAATCTCGCAATTGCTTTTAAATGAGCGGGTACAGCTTTATCACAACTTGATAAAAAGACACAGCCATCAAATGGTGTCGCACAATACTGAATTTCAATCATATTGGTCATCATTTCTCTTGAACATAATGAATAATTAATCCCATCATGACCTTGAGCTTCTCCATCACAAATATCGGTTGTATAATATTTTGCACCTTTGGCATTGACTGCTTGAAGACTTTCTTCAACATACCCTACCAATTCATTAAGATGCACACTTCCTGGGTGAGAATCCCCATAGGTACTTCCAATAAAAATTTGCATTTTTTCTAATTCTTCTACTTTCCAACCTGTTCCAATTCTTAATGGATCTAATTCAGGTGCTATCTTTCTTAATTCCTGGCTTTTCAATGCTCTAACCTCCTTCTTTATTTATAAATGTTCTCTTCATCCTCTATTTCAAATTCTCTTGTTTGAATCATATTTTGATAAAAGTAAGCTGATTTTTTAAGATGTCTGTTACGGTTATCTTCTAAATCTATTTCAACTAATCCATAACGATTTTTAAAAGCATTCATTGGAGAAACATTATCTGTAAATGCCCATAACATATAACCTTTACAATTTGAACCTTCTTGAATACCTCTTAATAACCAATCTAAATGCATCTTGATAAATTCAATACGATAATTATCTTGAATCATACCTGTTTCATCTTTATACTGCTTTTCATTTTCCACACCCATGCCACTTTCAGCAATAAACCATTCAAAGTTATTGTAATGATTTTTCATACGCATTGCCATATCATACATGATTTTTGGATAGATTTCCCAGCCACGATGAGGATTCATCTTCTTTCCTGGCATATTAAAATCTTCATAGTAGAAATCTGGATGGAAAGGCGCATCGGGATGAATCGCTGTTGTACGTTCCTTGACACGATTTGGATGATATAAGTTAATACCAACCCAATCCACTGTATTGTTTTGGATAATTTCTAACTCTTCTGTCGTATAATCCATTAAAATATCATGTTGATTGAGTAAATCAAAGAATCCTTCTTCGTAATGTCCTAAAATGGCAGGATCTAAGAATACACGGTTATAGAATAAATCGTATTTATCAGCCGCCTCTAAATCTCTAGGACTATTACCTCTAGGATAAGCTGTTTCTACATTGACAATTGTCCCAAACTTGCCACCATCAATGCGATAACCACCTTCCTTATAAACTTTCATAATCATATTTGTGGCAAGAGCCTTGTTATAATTCCACTGCATCCATGCTTTACTATCCTGATAAAATGGATAACGTAAAGCATCTAAATGAATTCTTGTTTGAACAACCACAGGTTCATTAAAAGCAAACCAATACTTCACTTTATGTCCAAATCTTTGAAATGCTTTTTCAGCATATCTTACAAATAAGTCAACCACATGTTTGCTGGCAAATCCATCATACTTTTTGAATAATTCACCTGGTATTTCATAATGTTCTAAACATACCATTGGTTCTATCCCTTGAGCAATCAATTCATCTAACATAGCATCATAATAAGCAGCATAATCTTCATCAACAATCACATTCTCATAATCAATTAAAAATCTTGACCAATTGAGTGATGTTCGATAACAATTCATGCCAATCTCTTTCATATAACCAATATCTTCCTGATAACGATGATAATAATCCGTAGCAATTGCTGGCCCATAACCGTTGTGCCATACATCTTTATTTTCTTTATACCATAAATCTATATATGAATCTTGATGTTCTTTTTTTCCTGTCCAACCTTCAGTCTGCCAAGCACTGGCAGCAGCCCCTAAGAAAAAATCATCAGGTAACTTTATTCTTCTTTTCATCTTATTTTCCTTTCAAAGCATCAATAATCCCACCTAAGTACATAGCTCCAAGTGCACGATCATATAAACCATAACCTGGTTTTCCTTTTTCTCCCCAAATCATCCGTCCATGATCTGGTCTTATATAACCTTCAAAACCAGTTTCTATATATGCTTTCATTAATTCAACCATATCAAGTGATCCACAACTTGAATAATGAGCGCTTTCTTCAAAAGAACCATCTGCCAATAATTTCACATTTCTGACATGTGCAAAGTGAATTCTTTTCATTGCTCCATATTTTCTAATTAATTTTGGCATATCATTGAACGTAGCACACCCTAATGAGCCACTACATAATGTGAGACCATGATGAATATCATCATATAAATTGAGAAATCTATCTAGATTTTTTTCATTTGTAATAATTCTTGGTATTCCAAAAATTGACCATGGTGGATCATCTGGGTGAATGGCCATATTAACATCACAAGCACTTGCAACTGGCAAAATTTCTTCAATAAAATATTGTAAATTTTCCCATAGCCCTTCTTCTCCTTGAATTTTATAGGCCTCTATCAATTCACTAACCTCTTCAACAGAATAAGATGCATCCCACCCTGGTAAACTTAGTTTTGTTGGATCAAGTTGATCTACTTCTTCTTTATAATAAACCAAAGCATATGAACCATCAGCTAATTGGTGATCTATTGATGATCTTGTCCAATCAAAAACTGGCATAAAATTATAACAAATACATTTGATTCCACACTTTGCTAAATTTCTAATTGTTTCTTTATAATTATCAATATATCTTTGATAATCATTTCTTTTTAATTTTATATCCTCATGAACTGGTACGCTTTCAATCACTTCTAATTCCAATCCAGCATTATGAATAACTTTTTTTAGTTCCTGTATTCTCTCTATTGGCCAAACTTCACCAACAGGTATATCATAAATAGCACTAACAACTCCTGTCACATTAGGAATCTGTTTAATATTCTCTAAAGTCACTGAATCATCTTCGCCATACCAACGAAACGTCATTTTCATATTTTTATACCCCTTTTACCCAAGAGTGTAACCAAGTTTTACTGAAATTTTATCAGCAACATCCTTAACTACTAACCCTAAATCATCTAAATCAATTTGGCTCTCATAAAAACCAACACAGCTGATTGCTGCAATGACTTTACCATCATGATTTCTGATTGGTGCAGCTGCTGCAACTTGCTGTAATGTATCTTCACGATCACTTTTAGCATATCCTTTTATTCTTACTTCTTTAAGTTGATCTAAATACTTTTCAACAGATGTAATTGTATATTCTGTATAAGCAACAAAATCTGTTCTTTGAATAGCTCTCTTTAAATCTTCATCTGTTCCAAAAGCAACCATAACTTTTCCAAGTGCTGATGAATGAATAGAACGGCGACTTCCAATATTAGCAGTCGTGATGATTGTTTTTTCTGATTCATACTTATATAGATATGTCACCATATCATCATCTAATATTGACATAAATGTTGTTGCCTGCATTCTATTTGCTAAATCAATTAAATCGTTTTTAGCTATATTGACGATATCTGTATCATTTAAATAACTGCTTCCAATTAAAAAAGATTGAAGACCTATTTTATATTTTGTTATACCTGACTGATTATCTTCAATAACCATGTTTTTGTAAACAAGTGTCTTCATAATATCGAAGATACTTGATTTGGGAGAATCTAACATAGACGATAATTGAGCTAGAGTATATCCCTCTTTACTTTTTGAAAGAAGTTCTAAAATATCAATAGCTCTTAATAATGTTCTGTTTAATTTCATGGTAATATCACATCCTTTATATATAACATAATCATATCATAGGTCTATCTAAACATAAATACAAACCACCCTTAGGGTGGTCATATTTATTCTGCTTCAGCATTTTTCAATTGTTGTTTATTTGCTGCCATAACAAATGGAATGTAAATCAAAATTGATACAGCAATACAAAGCAATTGAGTAATGACAGCTGTCATACTTCCACCAGTGGCTAACCAGGCACTTAAGATTGGTGGTGTTGTCCATGGAATAGCATAAACCAAAACATCAGCAAATCCTATAACTGTCAAGAAATAAGCAATTGCTCCAGTAATTAATGGTGTAATAATAAATGGAATAGCCATAATAGGATTTAACATAATTGGCAAACCAAATGTCATTGTTTCATTAATATTAAAGATACCAGGAGCAAGAGAGAGCTTGGCAATTCCTCGATAATCTTCACGTTTAGAGAATAAGAAAATTGCAACAACCAAACCAATAGTCACACCAGAACCACCCATAGACATGTAAACATCCCAAAATGACATATTGATAATATTTAAATCACCTCGTACAAAATTTCCAGAGTTAACCAAATCAGTGTTAGCAATAATTGCAGCATTCAGCAATGGTTCACGAACTGGTTTAATAATTTGGTTACCATGAATACCAATAACCCAAAATAATTGAGCAACTAACATTAAAATCAATAATCCAGGTAAGCCTTGCATAACAGCTTCTAATGGTTTTTGTAACATTGTATAAATAATGTCATATAAAGTCATTCCAGTCAGTTGAGTGACACCAAAATTAACTGCTGAACATAAAATAATAGTGATCATAGCTGGAAATAACACGTTGAAAGATGTTGCAACATTTCCTGGTACTGAATCTGGCATTGAAATTTTTAATTTTCCAGATTTAACAAACCATGAGAAGAATTCAACAGATATCATAGCAATAACCATACCTAAGAATAATCCTCTTGCAGCAGTATAGTTCTTACCAAAAACATCTGCAACTTGAATAATATCCCCACTTTCTAGTGTAAAGTCAATTGTTGTAGGACAACAAGCAACATATGAACACAATGCGATAACAGCTGGAGCAAATGTATTAATACCATTTTTCTTACCAAGTTCTAACCCAATAAGGACAACTGCTCCAATTGTAAAAAAGTTTAATGTTGCATAATTTGCAGCATTGAAGATAGGTGATAAAACTTCTAGCCAAGCAAATCCTGATACTTTAGCCAAAGAAATTCCATCTGTTGTTGTAGAACAAATAACATTTGTAACAAGTGTACAAAATGCTCCAGTAATAATGACAGGCATTAATGTTGAGAACGCATTTTTGATAGCACTCATATATTTTTGATTACTGATTTTATCAGCAATAATGAGCAACTTCTCAGTTGCAGCTTCGGATAACCCCATTTCCTTTTCCTCCTCTTATCCGTATTTACGAATACTATACGTAATTTCGTATTACATATTTAATATAACCGCTTTCAGATAATTCGTCAATGCTATTTTGATAAATTTCTACACTTTTTTCACACGTCCAAAATGACGAATAATGATATGCGAATATACGGAAAATAAAAGGAAATCTCTTATTTTAAGAGCTTTCCTTAGTCACTTATTTTCAATTGTTCAAAATGTAATTCTTAAATTCTTGATAGATTATATTCTGATAAATCAAATACTTTATCTAACTGTTTAAAAGAGCATTGTTCTAACCAATATGTTGAATTATCTGAATATTTTTCTGAACAATTGTTTGATATGATTCTCATTTTGCTTTTCTTCTCTTTCAATATTATAATATGCAAGAAAATTATCTTGGAACTTTCTTTATTGAAGCCATATGTATTTCAATAAACGACTTCTGCTTTGTGACGATATCATTATAGCCTAAAACATAATCACATAGTCTCCTACGAAAGTTCTTTCTATGGTGCAAAAGTAGTAAAAGAAATAATCAGACAAAACAGCGAAATTCTTTCTTTTATTTTTATGTTCTGAGTCATTTGACTTGTAATTCTTTCTAAAGAAATAATCCCTCTACTCATATAAACTCATTTTTCTTATTATCTATAATAATTATATAATTTCATATAAGTTCATGTCTTCTTTTCATTTATTTTAAATTCTTATAAGTGATTAATTTTATATCATGATTATGAATATAAGAGATAATATCTTTATCAAGCATTGCTTGTAAATCCTTTATTCTTCTTAATGTTAATGTTGTTTCTTCAAACAACTGATAATCAATATAACCACAATGTCCAATATAATAATAGGTTTGATTGTTTTTTAATACAGGTAAATCATCTTCAAGCAAATGCTTTGTAATATCAATATCTATTTGATCTTGTAAGTTGCTTCCTTTTGTACCCATGAATGTTGTTGGTAAACAAGGATAGTGTAACATCATATCCATTGAATGATAAATTCCATATTTTTGAGCAATTTTCTGCGCTGCTTTATATGTATTTGGTGTCAATAATGAATGGGGATGGGTATACTCTGGTAAACGACCTATAATCTCAATAAATCTTTTGACTTGATTTTCTGTCTCTAGGTAGATTTCATGATAAGGATAAGGATCGATTTCAAATGTTGTGATAAGATTTTCATAAGACACTATTTTATGTTTTTGAGAAATATCTGTTGATTTATAAAAATCTCCATTTTCATCAACGAGATGAGGAATAAGTTTGGGATCACTGACTGGTTTCCCACACACATAATTAATATCTATTCCTAAACAAACATCCATATTTTTAATATCTTGTGCCGCCTGATAGGAACAAGGCATATTGATAAATATTCCAGTATTTCTAATGATTCCGTTTTGAATACCTTCTCTAATTCCAGCTGAAACACCAGGCGTAATTCCATAATCATCACTTTGTACTAATAACTGAATCATTGTTTCTTCCCTCCTTTTTATCATCAAATCCAAAAATCATCGCTAAGGAAAGTGTCAAAACAAATGCAATCACACAAGCAATAATTCCCTGTGGTAAACTGTTTGCGTTCTCACCTGCAAAGCCTAGTGCAATTGCAATATTTCCTGAACCTACAAAGTAAACAGCTACATTCATTAAACCTGCATAAAATCCTCCTGCAAAACCACCTGCTAACATATACAAAATTGCCTTTTTATATCTCAATATAATACCAAATAGAGTCGGTTCACTAATTCCACCAATTGTAAGCGTCACAAATGAAGTTAAGGCATTTCCTTTTTCTTCAGCTCCCTTAGATTTCATTAAATATGTTAAACCAATTGCAATCATAGGATAATTAGAAATAAATGCACCGACTAAGATACTATTATCAAATCCCATTGTTGCAATATATGTTAACGCAATTGCAATTAAAGCCTGATGCATTCCAGTAACAATTAACAATGGCCAACAAGCTGCAATAATAGCAATTGAGAAAGGTCCTACCAATGTATGTAAACTTACCAATCCATCTGCTATTCCTTTTCCTAAAATCGCTCCAATTGGTCCTAATATACACAATGCAATTGGTAACATAATTAATAATGTCAATAAGGGAAAGAGTAATGCTCTTAAAGCATTTGGAATAACTTTGTTTAAACCTTTTTCAACATAAGACATCATCCACACAATCAAAATCATAGAAACAAAGTTAGATGAATATGTTGTTAAATACATAGGGATTCCATAAACGGTAAATGCTTCACCAGTATTGACAATTTCTATTAAAGTTGGATGTAGTAACACACCAGCAATAAATAATGCCATAGGAATATTTGTTTGAAACTTCTTAGCTGCTGCATAAGCCACATAAATGGGGAAGAAATAAAATCCCGCATCTCCTACAAATGTGAGTAAGCGCATGAAATCACTTGTTTCACTCATGATATTCAACATAGATGGCCCTAATACCGCAACAATCAGTTTCACCAAACCAGCCGCAGTAATAATTGGTAACATAGGAGCCACACATCCGCCAATCACATCTAGTACATTATTTAAAATAGATTTTGGTGTTAGTTTCTCTTTCTTTTGAGATATATCATCCACAATCTCATCAATTCCTTCATGAATTTCAAAGCCAGCAATTTGGCATAATTCTTTATAAACATTTTCTACTTCTGATCCAATAATAATTTGATATTGTGTTCCAACTGTTTTTGTTCCAACAATACCTGTCATTTTCTGAATGTCTTCATCTTGAATCAGTCCTTTATCTTTAGGTGTAATACGTAATCTTGTCATACAATATGTCACATATGTGACATTGTCCTTTCCACCAACAAATTCTAATATACGACCCGCTTTTTCTTGAATGTTCATCATTTTTCTCTCCTTTTTCGTTGTTATTATAAAAACCCCATTCCACATAGATATCTTTCTATCATTAGGGAGTGGGGTTATGCTCTTTACGGTTACAGTCCTCACGTGTGCATAATCTATTGACATGCATCATCAAATATAATTTTTCTTCTTCATTCATATAAAGATTTTTCTTTTTTAAAACACTTTCTATAATATCCACACATCTTTTCACTTCTGGATAATCTATACTGACCATCTGATATAATCGTATATTATCAGTAGATATAGTTTGACCTTCAGTCATTCTTCTTAACAAATAATGAAGATGTGTTACAAATCTTGAATAATGAAAACTATCTCTTCTGATTTTCATATTCATTGACCTTTCTACTATAGATGTACATAAATCAACCAATTCTTCATGATGAGAATTGTTATCATTTTGATATAATTCACTATTAATAATATTCATTGCAATGCCTGTTTTCTCTGTATCAGGCAAAGGAATCTGTAGATCTT
Source organism: Coprobacillus sp. (assembly GCF_984815275.1). NCBI lineage: Bacteria > Bacillati > Bacillota > Erysipelotrichia > Erysipelotrichales > Coprobacillaceae > Coprobacillus > Coprobacillus sp. The sequence continues at coordinate 7,322 of NZ_CFJNYH010000004.1, read as the reverse complement.
CTAAAATGAATTGAAGAGCATATTCAGCAACCTTTGACTCTTTTGGATATAGATATTCAATATCATAATAAAGTGGCATTTTCATATCTATGTTCTTTTCATATCTTTCAATACTAAACTGAATATGATCGGCAAGGATAAATGTCAAATTAGGATTGATTTTATCACCAATCATTCTTGAAGCAAGTTCAAATATCTTTTCACAGACTTCTAAAACAGTTTCAGGGACTTCATGTATTAAATCTATATATTGTTCTTTGGTATTATAGTATGTACGCTTAACCTCTGATAAATCAGTGATTTCACAAGGCATTTTATGAAACCCAATACCTTTTCCTTCAACAATAATTTGCTCTCCTTGTGAATCAAGTGCTAAAGCATAATTATTGTTAATCTTTTTTATCAATTTCATACTCATCTATCCCTTCAAAAACAACATCTCCAATATTAATACTCTCATGAAGACAAATTTTATGAAAATTTTTCCCATTTGTCACAATCATCATTGTCGTTGAATCATAATTTTCTTTAATAAAATCAAGATCAACCTCCACAACAGGCTCACCCTTCTTCACTCTTTGATTGACCTTTTTAAGAACATTAAATCCTTTTCCTTCCAGATTCACAGTATCAATACCAATATGAATTAAGATCTCAAATCCATTATCAGCTTTGATTCCAAAAGCATGTCCTGTCCTAAATATCATTTGCACTGTCCCATCACATGGTGCTGCAATGATATGAGTATCAGGGATAATCGCAATACCATCTCCCATACTCAAAGATGCAAAACCAATATCATTCACTTCTGTAATATCTATACATTTTCCTTTTACAGGTGCATAGATATTTTTATCAACTTTAGACTTAAATAAATTAAACATTTTGACCTCCACAAAAAAACTCATAATAAGCAAACCAAAAACAGCTGTTTAATTGGTTATGCCTCTTATGAGTAACAGTCCAACACTTAATTTACAAATTTATGATATCATGCGCATCTTAAAAAAGCAAGCGTTTTCATACTTTGAAAATATGAGTTAATTCTCTTTTTTTATGAGTATCCTCATTTAAATATAAATTATATATCCATGAAATTAATAATTTAACAATTATACATATATTTCATTATCTTCCTATTTATTCAAATATATAATCATCATGCATTAACAATTCATCAATAATTGAATAAATAATATCTGATGTTGAAAGTAGGCTTATACAACAAACTTTCTTTCCAGCATCTTTACTTGATGCTCCACAATGATATATTTTTTCTGTATCTGTTTGATAATCTATAATGATAAATCTATCATGGCATCTTTGATTATTCTTCTTAATAGACAAAGTTGGATATTCTCTATTAAAGTTATCAAACTCTAATTGATTTAATTTTCCACTACCTCTTCCCTTATTATCTGAGAAAACAATAACATTAACTTCCTTTTTCTTTGCAGACAATAAAGATAAAGTATGACAATTAATATAATCATCTACAATATAAATAGAATGTTTTGCTTCTTTATAGATATCCATATAAGCAACATTTGCTTCAAATGGCTGACTATCCTTAAAAACAAATTGTTTCAATTCTTCTTTAGGAATAAAACTATTTAATACTTTATTCATAGAAGCCTTCATATCATTTTTAGTGACCATATTTTCTTTAATCCCATCAATTTCTGTCTTTAGTTCTTTATGACCGTTGTACATTTCTTCTTTAATCTTCATATTATCTTGTATTAATGAGTTCAATAGATCTGTACTACCTAATAATTGTCTGTTTTCATTAATATAATGTCTCATCTTTTTAAATGTTCTCATAATCATTAAACTCTGATGGACTGCAACTTCCCCTTTTAATACAGTCGCAAGCATATAAACACCTTGTTCAGTAAATGCATTAATTTTATAAGTTCTTCCACCTTTAATACCAAATGTCTGTATCGAGGTCGCAAATTGCGACCTCGATAATTCAAGCATTTCATCTTGCGTTAATGGAAACATAAAATCTTCTGGAAATCTTTCTTTATTTCTTTTGACTTGCTCATTAAGTCTTTTAACTTCATATCCATACAACTTCGCTAAATCAAAGTCAAGCATAACTTGTTGTCCACGAATTTCATATATCATCCCTTGAATATCTAAGTCATTATATGACGGAAGAAATTCTTCTTGATTTTCTTTATTTTTCAATGCAATTGCTGTTTTGTCTTTATCCATTTTTTACCTCCAATTTATAATATTATTTGTATTTATCACTGTGAATCTTCTAAAAACAAGGGGAGCAAAACAAAGCACATAAAATACATGTATCATTATCTAACCCCAAACATTTCCATACTCTTAGTATATCACAATTAGCAAACAAAGAAAATGCTATAAGCAATTTTTTGCACAATTATAAAAAGGAAACTGACGCAAAATTTATTCAAATAGGCATACTCTTGTATATAATATTGAAATTATATTAATGGAAAACATGAACAAATGACGACTTCTCCCTTTCATACCAAATATCTGCATCGAGGTCGCAAATTGTGACCTCACGAAATTTATTTCTTCTCTAGTTAATTAAACATAAAATTATCTAGGAATCTTTCTATATTTTTCTTACCTATTGATTCAATCTTTATATCATATCTATATAACATTGCTTAATTAGACTCAAGCCCCACTTTTTACCCTCGAATTTCATATACCATTCCTTGGATATCTAAATCGTTATATTTAAGAATAATAACTTCATTATCTCCTTTTTTTACTGCAATTATCGTTATGTCCCTATTTTCTCCATGTTATTATCATCATTCTACTTACCCAAATATATCTCTAATTTATTATTCTTGTGTTAATATATTTATAAAATAAAAAAAATAATGGAGCAAAACAATGATACATCAACAAGATATATAATCATTTTACTCCGAAATCTTCCATATTCACTGTTTAACACAATCAGCAAACCATAATAATACTTAAAACAGTTATTGGCTATCTAGATTTTTAAACTTCAAAGACATATGCATATCCTTATGCTAATTTTCGATTAAACACAAATACAAGTATCACTATCCATAAAACCGATATGAATAATCCCATAAGCATAAAGAAAACTTGTTCATTGACTAATCCCTTTCCTATCCAAAAAGTTGGAACCCATGCAAACAAATATGAATATGCACTGTGCATAAAATAAGGGATTAATACAACAAATGATTCTAGCGAAGCCATTTTTGCTACTGCCATTCCTTCTAATTTATGTGATGATAAACTGACAACCAGTAAAGAAACAATCAGCCCTTGCATACATCCCAATATACAAATCAAAATCATCATATCAAATGGCAAAGATGAAATATGAAATATTGGTAATAATATACATGTAAAAATGAAACTCATCAATGTTGGTATTCCTAACCTCGAAATTAAATACCCTATCTTCCCTAATGGAGTCACAAATAAACCATTGATTATATGATCGTCTCTTTCTTCTAGGATGATTAAAGCAGAAACAATACACAGCATATCAGAAATGAGTATTCCATAAAAAGTATCAATCAAAGAATAATACTGATGAAAATCAATCTTAAAATATTGTATAGACATTTGATTGAATATTGGAACTCCATAACGAAAGATAAAACCACACAATATAGGTACAAAGCAAATCAGTAATAACATTTTATCCTTTTTAACCATAAATAATAATTGTTGAAAACTTATCAAGAGAGATTTCATAGATGAACACCTCCTACGCTTTTCCACATTTTCTTTGTCATATAAACAGCAATTTTCCATAAACAAACAAGCATAATCACAACAATCAATATACTTAATAAATCATTCTGACTTTTTCCATTGATAAGTGATAAACAATGTGTCATAGGATAGACCATTAAATATTGATTTTCAATAAAAATAGAAGCAAGAGGTGGAACAAAACAGAGGATTTCAACTGGAACTGTCCATAAGATAAACTGATTAAGACTGTGAATCTTTGTCGATACGATGAGTCCTAATAGGCTAAAAATAAATGAAGATAATAATGTTCCAATAAAAACCATAATGAGATTTTGATGATGGGAGATAACTGCTAATATCATAGCAACTATTTCTGAAATCAAAGCAAGCGAAATGATTTTTGATAAAATATATTCTGAAATATGAATAGGTGAAACAGCTAAACTATTGAGAACTCTTTGACTCTTTTCAAATAGGACAATAGCTCCCATAAAGAATAAACCCATTGCAGCAGGATCAGAATATATCATTAAACTCGCAACTGTTTCCTGCCAAGTCTCTGGTAAAATGACTAAAACAAAAGCATAAAGAACTGTAAAAACAACATAGAGGAAATAAAAACCATATTTGATTTGAAATACAATATCTCCTTTTATCAAATGAATTATTCTCATAATAAAGTTCTCCCCGTTAATTCTATGAAGATATCATTTAAAGTTGGTTCGCTACTATGAATAGAAAGAATCTTATTCTGTTGCATGAGTTGATGCAATCTTTGATCATCTGATATTTGCTGCAATAAACAGTTGGCTGTTTTGAATCCATGATCTTCATATGTGTAAGTCACCTGTTTGGCACCATGAGATAAAATTAAATTTTGAGGACTGTCTATTGCACATATTTGCCCATTAATGATAAAAGCAACCTGATCACACAATTCTGTCGCATCTTCCATGTTATGGGTTGTTAAAATAATTATTTTACCCTTGTTTTTTTCTAATAGAATCAAGTCTTTCATCATACGACTATTGGTTGGATCTAAACCACTTGTTGGTTCATCTAAAAAGAGGATATCTGGATCATTAATTAACGCTTTGATAAAATTCAATCTCGATTTCATTCCTTTAGAATAGTCGCTGACTTTTTTATCAGCATCATTTTGTAATCCAACAGATTCTAACAACTGATCTATAGAACGCGTCTGGTGAGTATAGAGTGATGCAAAAAATTTAAGATTCTCTCTGGCGGTTAGTTTCTCATATAGTGTTGGAAACTCAAAGTCTACACCAATATTCTCGTAAAAAATATTCGTATGATGTTTACATTCCACACCATTCACAATCGCATGTCCTTTATAGTTTGTGATTAATCCTGTTAATATTTTCTGTAATGTAGATTTTCCTGCACCAGATGGTCCCAAGAAACCAAATATCATCCCTTTCTCTACTTTAAAATTGATTTCTTTGATAAATTCATTCTTGTTATAACTGAATTGTAAATCTTTGACTTCTATCATATTTATCTCCTTTTTTGACTGTTTATATATATTTAGTCAAATAAATATATAAATGAACTTGGTTCTATGACCAAGTTATTGTTTTAAAAATTGTAAGACTAAACCTTGTATTAACATCTTTAATGATTGCTCGTCTTGACAGCAATCCGAAAACATAAACATAAATAAATCTCGAAATGCTCCAGATAATGCCTTGATATCTATATCTTCCTGATGAGGAATATACATCAAAATCTGTTCTAACATCTGTTGATCATGTTGAAAATGTTCATTCACTATATCTGGAGGTAGTTTCATTGTAAGTAACTCTAATTCTCCAGATGTTAAGGCTTGAAATAAAGGGTTATCTTTGGCTTTTAGAAAGAAGTCAAGAATAAAATCAGTAAGTTGATGAACATCCATATGTTGAAAATCCAACTGTGATAATGCTATTTTCATATCTTTTTCAAAGATTTCATGAAACTCAAGTAGGACCTCAAATACTAATATTTCTTTAGATTTATAAAACAAATAAAATGTTCCTTTAGGAATATTGACTTCTTTTACAAGTGAATCAACTGTTGTTTTTTTAATCCCATTCATTGATAAACTTTGCCTTGTCGCCTCTTTTAATCTGCCTTTAATATCATCTTTTTCACTCTGAGAATAAACCTTTGGCATTTCATCACCTCTTTTTTGACTAAATATCTATTTTTAGTCATTATAAATCTATAAAGATAAAAAGTCAATACAAGAAATATCATAACAACTTTTAGAACTTCTTTTTAATTGTAATTATTCATTTTTAAAGATGTTTCTAAGTTTGTCTTTGATTCTTTGAATTATTTGACTTGTTTCATCAAGCTTAATAATCCATACACCTTTTGATAATTGATTCAATTGATAGTCGACGATTGTATCATCAATATATTCAAGCTCTTTCTCTAACATATCCATTAAACTTTCCTGTCCTTTTTCTTCATCAATTTCTCTAACTTCAACGACCCAAAGTCCTGGTGATAATTCACTCACCTTCCATTTTTCATCATTTTTACTTTTCATAAACTTTCCTCCTTATATATTTACTTTAACTTATAATTGCTTATTTTAATCAAAAAGTCCGAATACTCATACCAAATTTACTATAAAATTATATTATGATAAAATGATCTACGAGGTGTAATTATGGAAAAATATGGACTGACAGTTCGTCAAATCAGATTAAATAAAGGATTTAAACAAAAAGAAATTTATACAGGATTATTAAGCAAATCTTTTTCTATTGACTTTGAAAAAGGATTATATGATATTAAGTTTTCAATTATGCTAAACATATTAAAACGATTAATGATTTCAATAGATGAATTCATACTTATACATAATCATTATCATGAAAATTTAATCAATCAGACTTTGGTAGAAATTAATGAAAAAAAGTTTGAAAATGATGATCATTATGCCCAACTCATAAATGATATTATTAAAGAAGAATCTAAAAAAAGTCAGGATCCTGCTAGCCGAGTAGCATATTGGCAAATGCTCATCCTACAATCAATATATTCTGATACGGATTATCAACACTCAAATCATTACTTACATGCAAAACAAGAAATCCAAAACTATTTATTCAACATAGAAACATGGACATTATCAGAATTAAGAATATTTTCTAATATGCATTTTCTTTTTGAAAATAATGAAATAAAGACAAGTTTATTTCTTACAGCATGGAAATCTATAGAAAAATATCAGTATCATCCAGAATTCCTTACTTATATAACTCATCTTTTAACAAATCATTTATTCTCACTTATTTATACTCAACAATATTCTCTTGCAGCTAAAGTTATCGAAAGATTATATGAATTAACTGAAGATATAACAATGATGGTGTGGAAAGTTATGTTATATTATTTAGAAGGACTTTACTTCTATGCCACTGATGAGCAAGAAAAAGGATTACAACTTATTAATAAAGCAAAACTAATCTGTGAACTTACAGATAATGAAAACATAATTAAACAAATAGAAGCAGGATTAAGAGCTATTCAAAATGATAATCATATATCTGTTTAACCATAAC